>JAISQR010000348.1 GCA_031274035.1 Treponema sp.
CTTACACCAGTTTAGGGGTCGTGGTAAAATATCCGCAATGTGCAAAGATTCCACATTTTGCCCGCCTTTTGGGGCAAAATGTCCAAGGCGGGGAGGTAAAAATGAACTTGAACTTGGAAATACTCCGGGAAGATCTGCGGGATATTGTTGTTTCCGGCGTTATAAACGGCAGCCGCCTTGAGCGGCCTTTTGCCTTTGCCGTGATCTATAGCGGTGAAACCCGCCCCCTGGGCGACAGGCTCTACCTTGCCCGCGCCGGGGACCTGCCGGCGGAGATTGACCTTGAGGAGAGCCCTTCGTTTTTGTGTATCGGCGCCCCTCCCCTCCGCTACATAAACGGTCAATGCAATATATTGGTCTGCCGGGATGATCTGCTGATAAATGACCTGCTGACCCGAATTACCGAATTGTTTCAGTATTACCATTCATGGGAACTGGAACTGCTGAAGGCAAACAACAAGAAACTTTCCCCAAAAATACTTGGGCTACTGTCGGAACCGCTCTTTGGCAATCCCCTGTCGCTCTTCGACGCTTCCATGAAGTGTTTGTTCCGTATCGTTGACTCGGAAAAATACCCTATTCCTGATTATTATGTTGCCTATGCGGATAATACCTATTTGGAACTGGAAAATATTAATATGCTCAAATACGACAGGGAATTCATGGCCGCCAATGAAAAAAAAGAACCGGCCATATACCCGGCGGATATTTACGGTTTCAGGAGCCTCTACATAAACATTTTCCTGGAAGGAAAATGCGCCGCCCGGCTTCTGGTTGATGAAATAGCCCGCCCCTTTACCGGCAGGGACTTTGCGCTTATTGCGGTCCTGGGCGAAGCGGTAAAAACAGGGCTTGAAATGAAAGCCGCCCTCAGCCAGTGGTACCCCAAAGATCTGGACGAAATAACCGCCAAACTTCTGGAACACCGTTTTGTGGACGAGAAAGAACTGACAGCGGTTCTTCAGGATACGGGATGGAACATGGAGGACACCTATTTCTGTGTAACCATAGAACCTTCGGAATTTGATTTTATGAATAAAACCCTTGCATCCCTGGCGGGGGGCTTGTCATCTTTGGTTCCCGGTAACTGTTACCGTATCAGCGATAATACCATCACGTACCTTTTTAATGTTTCTGCGGTAAAATTGAGCCGAGAAGCCATTCAGGAGCGGCTGCTTCCCCACCTGCGGGATAGTTTTCTCAGGGCTGGTATCAGCACCACCTATACCGGTTTTATGAATAGCTATTTTTACTACCAGCAGAGCCTCATTGCCCTCAGGCTGGGGAAAAAACGCCGCCAGGACCTGTGGTACTACCGCTTTGACGACTATGCCCTGGATTACATCACGGAAACCAGCATGAGGGGGCTTGTACCGGAGGCCCTCTGCCCGGAAGGCCTGCTGCGCCTCCGCCGGCATGATCAAGAACAGGGAACGGATTACCTGCGCCTCCTGAGGGCATATCTCGAAAACAATATGCACGCCCTTCAAACTCAGCAAAACTTGGCCATGCACCGCAACACATTTTATTTCAGGCTAAACCGGTTAAGGGAGATTCTCGACATGAATCTTGAAGACCCGGATATACGGCTCCGCCTAACCCTGGCCTTCCGCTTTTTGGACGCCCCCGGCGGATCCGCAGCGCCCCCTGCGGGAGCTAAACTTGACCCACAATTCAAAGCGTGATTACCTATCTTTTAGGAGGAAAAACCACAAAGGGGGTACAAAGAAAGATGTTGGGGACCCGGCTTGTTGGAGAATATCTATCAGCCTTTCAGTACAAAACGTGTGAAAGACGGGGTGCGGAGGTAATCACCCGGGGATTAGTCAGGAGATTCCCATTCTTTTCTTCCCTCTGCTTTTCCTTGGTTCCATAGCGGAAAAGTGTCCTTCGTGCCCTTCGTCAACAAGTTGAGCGGAGGGAAAACCAAGACGGTCCGCGGATTTTCACAGATTTTTACGGATTAAGAAGGTTTTGAAATGAAAAATCCGCGTACTCCGTGTAAATCCGCGGATTGTTTTAGTTTCCTCTTATCCCTTGTTAGCGGCTGCGGCCCACGTTGCGGCGCTCGCAGCGGGCGGCTATCACGCAACGGGAGCACCAGGGGCTCAGGGGGCGGAAAAATTACGACGTCTTTTCTTTTTCTTCTTGACAAGTTTGGGGAATGGGAGTGACCGGCAAACCGGACATTGGGCGTTTAACAGTCCAGCGCAATACGGAGGGCGGCGTTTACTTCCGTCATTTTGGCGGCGGACATCGAACCAATGTAATCGGTAAGCAACGATTTGGGAATACTAATCAATTCATCGCAATAAACGGCGCTGTCGTGCTTCATCCCTTCCTCAACGCCAATCTCTACCTGGGTGTCAATTTCCCCGTATTTAGAATAGACCGGGGCGCAGATAACACTGGAAAAGGCGCTGTCGATCAACGCCTGGCGGCCTACCACAAGGAACACCCGGCGATCTTTCGGGTCATAGCGGGAACCACGGTAGACCCGGTAGAGGTCTCCCCGCTTCATAGCCCTTCTTCGTCCGGGGGAATGAGTTCAAACGGGTCAATCTGATATGTAAGCACATCCTCCGCTTCCCGGTTGAGTTCATCGGCGTAGCGGTTAATGAACTCAATGGATTGCTCCTCCATCGCCTTGCGCCGGAGGTATTCGGGGGTATCCCGCGAAAGGCCCGAGTGCGCTTCCCCTTCGGGCGTAAAGGTGAGAACAACCGGCCCCGCCGGAATTTCACGGGGCACCTCAATCGTCAGCCGGTGGCTGTCGGGAACTTCAATGGTTTGCGTAATGCTCATAAGC
>JAISQR010000406.1 GCA_031274035.1 Treponema sp.
TGAAGAAGATGAAGATGGAAAAGAAACGGGTCAGCGCCAAACGCCGCATGATGCACGCCGCCCTGAATTCGGATTTCCTGTATCAGGCATTGTTCTCAGAGTAAACGCCGATGCCCTGATTGACACATCAGTTCTATTTTTCTATAATCTCTTTTTAAAGGGAGCTTCTAAAAACCTCTGGCGGGTTTGGGGGGACCTTATTCAGCTTGTGCGGCTGATTCTATTTTATCACGCCGATATTGGGGTGGCTTTGTTCCTCAAAACCTTTTTGTAAAGGTATGGGGATAGAAGCCTGAGATTAAACCCGTTGAACCTGATCCGGATAATGCCGGCGGAGGGATCCGTTTTAACCGTCTTTTCATACGGCTCTTGTCAGAGTTTTATGCAAAGTGTAAATCTCATACATTACCAACAATATCTGTGTCAATACTATTCTCTCACCATCTAAGCCATGTGTAAAATTGATGTTTTGCATATAGCTTTATCAAAGGAGTGTTCTATGCGAAAACGAAACTATCTATCCGCTCTTTTTTTTCTGCTCTGTATAGCCCTTTCACCTCTGTTTTCAGGGGCAAACAGGGACCAGACACGGCAGAATCCTGTCCCTGAAGTGGTCGTCTGGACCTACGATTCCTTTAATTCCGAATGGGGGCCGGCCCCCGATGTTGAAAAAAAATTCCTTGAAGAAACCGGCATTACCATAAAATGGGTGAGTCATGGAGACGCGGGAGAGGTACTGTCCAGGCTGCTTCTGGAGGGAGAGTCCGCCGGTGCGGATATTATTCTGGGGCTGGATCAAAATATGGCGGAAAAGGCTCTCGAGTCGGGCCTCTTTGAGGCATACAAACCCTCCGGCGCCGATAAGGTCTTCCCTGAACTGATCTTTGACGCCGGTTTCCGCCTTATTCCCCTGGATTACAGTTACTTTGCCATTGTTTACGATTCTGAACGTATTCCGAATCCTCCCAAAAGCCTTGAGGACCTTACCGATAAAGCCTACGGGAAGCAGCTTATCCTTATGGATCCCCGTACATCATCCCCCGGCCTGGGTTTTTTAGCCTGGACCAAGGAAGTCTACGGCGGAAACTGGAAAGATTACTGGCGGCGGCTCTCCCCTTCTATTCTCACCATAGCCGAGGGTTGGAGTTCCGGTTACGGCCTCTTTACCTCCGGCGAAGCGCCCCTTGTCCTTTCCTACACAACCAGCCCCAGTTATCATCTTGAATACGAAGGGACAGAGCGGTATAAGACTGCCGTCTTTAACGAGGGGCACGCCGTCCAAATTGAGGCGGCGGGTCTACTTTCGCACGCAAAGAACAAGGAAAATGCCAAAAAATTCCTTGATTTTATGCTTTCCCCTTCCTTTCAGAGCATCATCCCCCTTACCAACTGGATGTATCCGGTTATCGATATCCCCCTCCCCGCTTCTTTCAGGATAAGTCCCAAAAGCGGCAAAGCCCTGCGTCCGCGGCCTGTTTCCTCGGGCGAACTTGATGAATGGGCCGCCTTGATGATCCGTAATTAGCGTGCGAAGCCGCGTAAAAAACGGATGTGAAGGCTTTTTATGATAAAGGCAAAAATTCATAAGCATCATACCGGTATATTCCCCTGGGCTTTGGCGCTCCTGCCCGCGGGAGCGGTTCTGGCAGCCTTTATCCTGCCCTATGGAGCCTCGCTTTTTGGGGGGTTCCATATAGGAAGGCTTGGCGCGGGGCCGGACAGGGAAACTATCCTGCCCTTTTCGCTGCTGCTGCCGATAACATTTTTTACGGTCAAACAGGCAGTGTTGAGCACCCTTGCGGCCCTGGTACTGGGCCTTCCCGGGGCCGTCTTGCTTGGCGGATCCGGCCGCGGTACTGGGACGGGTATTCTGCGTTCACTTTCGGGAATCTCCTTCACGATGCCGTCCATCCTTGTTGTCCTTGCTTTCGTACTCTTCTTTGGGAATTCAGGCTGGGTAAACCGTTTCTTTTCGGCCCTTTCAGGCGGCAGGGAAGGCCCGCTCAAGATACTCTACAGAAGCGAAGCGATCATTCTGGCCCACGCCTTTTATAATTTCCCCTTGGTGATACGCCTTGTTGGGGACGGTATTGCCCAGGCCCGCGGCGCCTACGGTCCGGCTGCCGCAAGTCTTGGCTCTTCACCTTTTAAAACAGCCCTTACCGTACTTTTTCCTGTTGTTTTACCCTCCATCCTTGCCGCTTCCTTTTTAATATTTCTTTACTGTTTTACCAGCTTTGCGGTAGTACTGGTACTGGGCGGCGGTCCTGCCTCTACAACCATAGCGGTAGAGATTTACCGGTACGCGCGGATATCCCTTAACTATTCCGCCGCGGGTTTTCTTGCCCTGATCGAGACAGGTATCGCGCTTACAGCCTTTCTTGCTTACCTTTACTTTGAAAGAAAGGCCCGGATCATCCCTATAAGCATAGGGGAGAGGTATGCAGGGGACAGAAACCGTAAGAAGCGCAATTATTCGCTGTTTACCAGGTTGTGCGCTGTTCTTTATGGGGTAGGACTGTGTTTTTTTATTCTGGGGCCTATCCTTTCAATCCCTATAGAATCTTTTCTCTATAAGCCTTCCCGCGCTAGTCCGCCGCTGCTTTCCCTGCGCTGGTGGCTTGGTCTGGGGGAACGGTGTATTCCCGCCCTTTTCCGTTCCCTATTCCTTGCTTTCATTTCCGCAAGCCTTTCGTGTATCCTGGCGATTCTCGCCGCCGCCGCGGTGTGGAGCGCCGAAGGGGTTTCCGGTAAAAAAACATTTCCCGCAAGCATCCTCCGTTTCTGTGCCGCCGCTCCCCTAGCCTCCTCCGGCATAGTCTTAGGTTTAGGCTATCTTATCCTGTACGGGAGGGATCAATCCCGATCCGTTTGGGCGGCGGCTGCCCTGCATGCCGTTACCAGCCTTCCCTTTGCCTTCAATTCTATCTCCGAGGGCCTCAAAGCATTGCCCGCGCATACCTCCGCCAGCGCTTCGGTTTTCGGCGCGTCCCCCCTCGTGCGGCTCCTCACGGTCGCCCTGCCCCTTTCCGCCTCAAGGATACGTTCAGCCTGGGGCTTTTCCGCTATGATAAGCCTTGGGGAACTCAATGCGGTGATGATGCTCGGCCTTGAAAATTGGGAGACCCTCCCCCTGCTTATCTACCGTGCGGCGGGTTCCTATCGTTACGGGACGGCCTGCGCGGCCGGAACTTTACTTATTCTCTGTTGCGTTTTAATGCTGCTTATCTCGGACGCCCGTTTCTCCCTAACCTCATTGCCGCCGCCGGGTAAAAAAAGGAAAAACTGTGGCTCTTGAAGTACGGAATCTCACCAAAACCTACGGAGGCTTTTCCCTCCGCGTCGATCTTTCGGTGGAAGAAGGGGAAACGCTGGTACTTGCAGGCCCTTCGGGGTGCGGCAAGACCAGCGCGCTCAACCTTATCGCGGGCATTATAGAGGCGGATAGCGGAACTATCCTTATCGACGGCGAAGATATTTCAAACCTGCCTGCATGGAAAAGGAATATTTCGGTTGTTTTTCAGGATTTGGCATTGTTTCCCCACTTAAATGTAGGAAATAATATCGCATACGGTCCTTTTATCAAAGGCGTTCCAAAGGCTGAACGGCGGCGTATTGTGGAAGAAAACCTCAGAACAGTCCGTTTACCCGGCTATGAGAAGCGGCGTATCCAGACCCTTTCAGGCGGAGAACGGCAGCGGGTCGCCATAGCACGGGCTATGGCCGCTTCCCCAAGAATACTGCTTTTGGACGAGCCTTTCTCAAGCCTTGACGCACCTTTAAGGCGCGAAATCAGGGAGGAATTCAGGAGCATCCGTTCCCGTTCCAGGGCGCCCTGTATCTTCGTTACCCACGACCGCGAAGAAGCCGCGGCCCTGGGCAACCGCACCGCCCTTTTATCGGATGGAACCATAGTCGAAATTAACCGTACCAGGGATATATTCCTGAACCCCGAAACAGAACTGAGCGCCCGGTTCTTCGGCATGGGGACTATCCTGGAGTGCTCGATTCTGGACAAGAGCCCTGCCGGAACTACCGTTCATTCGGGGCTGGGAACGCTCACGGTTCCCCCCGGTTCGGCGTTTTCACCGGAACGGCCGCTTCTCTTTATCCCCCGGGACGCCCTGAGCCTTGACTATTTTAATCCGGCGGAAAAAATCTGTGCGTCTGGATTTCAGACAATGACCCCCCTCAGCTTATACTTCCAAAGGGCAAGTTTTGAGGGGGAACGGATGATCTGGCATCTATCCCTGTATGACACTCCGCGGTGCGTAAGCCTGGAACCAGGACTCCGCAGAGAAGAGCCCTCTGTAGGCAGTCCCGTCAAGTGCCTGCTGGATCGGAGCTTGCTGCGTTTTGTTTTGGGAAATACGGCAGGTTCCTAATGTGCTGTCTTATTTGAACTAATCAGCAATCTTACTTTTAAGAAATTCAACCGCGAAAGGCGCGAAAAGACGCGAAAAAGCAGAGTACCCTCCTTCCAAGTACCGCGAAAATACCCAAATTTGAAGAAATTTAACCGCAACGTGCACATCGAACCGCGAACCTTATGTTCGATGGTTCGCTGACACGAAGGTTTTGGTAAGAAAACACTCTTTTTCCCGCGTTTGCGCCCCTTGCCAGTTGTTTTCTTTTCGTGTTTTTCGCGGTTACAAGTAAAACCGCTGTCCTAAATACGGGGCCGGCTGCCTTACGGCGGAGGATATGTCCACAAACTCCCAGAAAACGGCAATTTCGCGGCCTTTTAGCGGGAAATTGCAAGACTTATTCGAGAACCAACCGGGTTCTTGAATAAGTCCCTTGTTCATTTTGCAAGAGGCAAAACGCAATCCTTTAATTCGGAAGCCGGCGCTGTTTTAATAAATTCAAGCACCCCCGGAAAAGAGAGCGTACGTCCGATAATCTCTTGATCCATGACGGCAAGGATTTCCTTCATCGGTTTGTGGGCGTCCAGGGAAAGCCGGCTCAACTTTGTACGGGCCTTAATCTGGATTTCCTTCCGGGCCGCGGGATAACCCTGGCCGTAGGCATCGTTAAACAATTTCTGAAATATAAAAGTAAGATTCAGATTGCCGCCCAGATTGCCGTACCCTTTGTTCAGGGAAAGGGAGATACAGTTCCCCGCGTTGACCTGGGAGAAAAGGTATGAATCCACCGTATCCGCCAATAGACCGCAGGCGGTCCCTGGAAATTGGAGTACCGCGTTCATATATCCCTGACCGGTACCGCAGCCGCCCACCACAAAGTCTACCGCCTTTAAATTGAGTACCAGGGCGGTCATAAATCCGGTTTCCATATAGGTCAGATCCGGTTCCCCTTCGATATTTTTCATGCCCAGGTTGTATACTTCATGCCCCAAACCCTCCAGGGCGTTTATTACATCCTGATTCCGGTGTTTTGTACTCCCCTCGGTAATAACCGCTATTTTCATCATAGTCCTCCGTTTATCCTGTATTCAGTGCCGTTCATATTACCCCAAACTTTTCGGATGGGGTGTTTCCGGGGTAATCACGTGTACCCCAAGATACCGGGCCGCTTCAACAATCGCATCGGTATATTTGCCATATACACCAGCCACATGGTGGATAAAGGGGCCAAAGATCAAGGTTTCTTCCCAGTTTTTCCAGTTATCCACCTCCAGCCATATCCAGGTACCCGTGGTTTCAGGGCCGGTGGTGGTTTTGCCTTCCCCGATAAACATATAATATTCGCCGTGGAGTTCATCCATTCTAACCATGGTGATATCCCCCTGCTTCAATTCCCACCAGGCTTCATAAAAGCCCTTGAAATTTTTACGAAAGCCGGGTTTTTTCGCCTTATCCGCCAGGGAATACGCAAAGGGGCCCCCATGCCAGATAAGCTCCGCGTTATCCCTGGACGGATGGCGGAAGGTCCAGTCGGCAAGAAATTCCGTATCAACGCCGAGGCTGGCGGCGCTGCAGATCAGCATTGAGACGGCGCCCCACACATCGGTTTCGCAGGCGGTGGGGAAACCCCGGTCCGAAAGTTCTCCCTGAATCGTACAGGCTGAACCGTTCATCTCCAGGGCAATCCGTACGCCGTTGCAGTCAAAGGCGCCGGCCCGGCATTTGTGTTGTTTCATCAGCTGTTCAATTGCCAGGGCGCCGGCGCAGACCTTGCGGACATAATCAAAATCCACGCCGGAACAGTCGATCCGGGATGTAAAATCTTTAACATAACAGGTAAATTCTTTTTCTTCTTTTTTCAGAATTTCAAAAGTCAGATCCCTGACCGCGGCCAGGGTGATGGGTTTTACCGTGATATTCAGCTTTTCAATTAATAATTGCTGGTTATGAATAACACTGTAAAAATCCTTTGGCCGGTCGCCGATCTCGGCAATATTGATATTCCGCAGACTTTTAAGAATAAAAACCGCCCGGACAAATTTTTCAAACCCCTTTACAAAATCGGGGCTGTCCGCTTCGCAGTTCCAGATATAACTAAAAGTTACCCCGTAGTTGAGCAATACCTTGGTGGCGGCAAAAAGACCGCATTGGGTTTCTTTTTCCCGTTTTGAAAAGGTACTCACCTTGTCCCTGGTGCCCCAGATCAGCGTCGGAAGTTTAAATTCCTTTGCCACTCCCGCCACCACCTCTTCACAGCCGAAATCGCAGAAGGGGAAAAACAAGGCATCCACACCGGCGGCCTTGAACTTTTTTATCACCTTCTGAATATCATCCTGAAAAGCGCCCATGCCCTGATCGCAGATATCCTCCACATCCACAAACCGGACATATTGGGGAAGCTGCTTTTTGATAATGGGAATGATAATATCGTATTCTTCCCTGGCTGTTTCAATTTTAAAAACCGGCCTCCTAGTGGGCATGAGACCGATGGTAACGGTGTCCTGATACATTTTTAAACCCCCTTAGCGGATGATAAGCAAATCGCCTCAGTTTGTTTTTATACTGGCAAACAATTCCATGTGTTCACGGACAACATCACGGACAACTTTTGTCAGGTCCCTGGTGTAATCAACAACCCCGCCGCAAGCAGCGGGGTATGTTGTTCTGGTAAGGTATTTGACTCAGAGTACATACCCTTAGTACCGCCCCAAGGGGCCGGGGTATGTACCCTTCGCAAAACAATCAAGGTAGGAACCATAATTTTCAAAGGACTTCCGGGTAAAATCTTTTACCGCCACATCCATGGCGGTATAGATATTTATTTTGTTGATTCCGCAGCGGATCGTTTCAACAAAATCTTCATTGGCGATGCCGGAACCGCCGTGTAATACAAGTCCGCAGTCCACCTTTTCCCGGATGGCCTTTAACCGTTCAAAATCCAGCTTGGGAACCCCCTTGTACTGACCATGCTGATTGCCGATGGCAATGGCCAGGGCATCCACCCCGGTCCGGCGGACAAAATCCACCGCCTGATCCGGCCGGGTAAAACTTTCCGGTCCCGGCTCATCGGTTCCCACCCGGCCCACATAACCAAGCTCCCCTTCCACACTTACCCCAAAGGCCCGGGCAATTTTTACAATCTCCGCGGTTTGTTTAACATTTTCCTCATATTCAAGGGATGAACCGTCGAACATCACCGAAGAAAATCCCGCCCGCAGGGCGGCCATCACCCCTTCAAAACTTTTGCCGTGATCCAGATGTATTGCCGCCGGCGCCTTTGCCCCTTCGATCATTTTTTTACAAACTCCGGCCATACAATCAATTGAATAAAACTGGGTGAACCGTTCCGGTATGCCGAACATCACCGGCAGCCCCGTCTCCTGAGACGCGTCAAAAATTCCCTGGGCAAATTCCAGGTTGACGATGTTGAACATTCCGATCCCGGTGTTGTGCCGCCGGGAATAACTAATCAATTCCGTTAATGTCGCAGGGTTCAAAAAAAACTCCTTTACAACGGCATTCCCAACACTTCGTAGTCGGGGAATGCCGCCTTAGATTTAGCGTTACGCTTTTTTTTGTACGGACGCCAGCTTTTGGATGCCCTTTTTAATAAAAGGCCAAAAAAGGAACAGCATGGAAACCGCGAGGAAAAACACCGCCAGGGGACGGGTGAAGATGTCGGCAAAGCTGCCCCTTGACGCGATGAGGGCGCGGCGCAAATGATTTTCCACCATGGGCCCCAGGACAAAGCCGAGGATCAGCGCCACCATGTCAATCTTAAATTGATTGAGGATATAACCCACAACAGCAAAGGCAATCATGATGCCGAGATCAAAAATACGGTTGTTCAGCGCAAAAACCCCCAGAAGGCAGAAAACAATAATCGCCGGAAACAACAGCGAATAGGGCACGTTGACCATTCTGATAAAAGCCTTCATCATCCCCAGTTCCATCACATACATGATGAAGTTGGAAAGAAAATACACCACCATGATTACCCCCACCAGATCCGCATTTTGGGAAAAAAGCAGGGGGCCGGGCTGGATGCCGTGGATCATAAAGCCGCCGATAAGGGCGATGGTAACTCCGTCGCCGGGGATGCCCAGGGTGATAAGGGGAATGAGGGCACCGCCGTTGCAGGCATTATTCGCCGACTCGGAAACGGCCACCCCTTCCGGGCAGCCTTTGCCGAATTCCTCCGGGTGTTTCGACATATTTTTAACCTGATTATAGGCAAGGATAGTTGCCGGCGTTTGGCCTATGCCGGGCAGAATCCCCACCCAGGTGCCGATTATGCTGCCTATGGCTATGGCCGGCCCGCAGTCCTTCATC
>JAISQR010000416.1 GCA_031274035.1 Treponema sp.
AAGTTCCGGCTGCCCTCCGGGGAGATAGAGACGCTGATAACCAGCCTTAAGGGGAAGGAATATCAGAACAAGATATTCAAAGGATTATATTTCAAAAGACGGCCTATAGAAACGAAGTACGATGAGATAAAGAAGAAGCTGGAGGAGGAAAACTTTTCCGGGCGGCTGGTAGACAACATACGGCAGGATTTTTATGCGTCGATGTATTTGTCAAATATAGCCGGAGGGTTATATGAGGAGGCGCAGGAGATAGTAGAGGAAGAGCAGAGGGGGAGAGAAAACAAGTGGGAATATCAGGTGAATGTGAATCATGAGATAGGGGTATTAAAAGACCGGCTAATCCTCTTACTCTTGGAAGATGGCCGGAAGAAGCGTGGCGTGATGTTTGATGAGATGATAAGCCTGCTTAAAAAACGTATAATCCCTATTCGGCCAAACCGATCCCTTCCCCGTGAATTACCCCGCAAGGTGAAATTCCACCATAATCATAAATCAAATTGTTAAGCGGAAGGTCTTAACTTGTTGACATTGTATTATTACATCAAAGACCGGATTTCGGTTTTAAGCTGTTATCAATCCACGAGTCTTGAAATATTGCAGAGACAGGCTAAAACAGCTTATAATTATGTATGCCTATAGAAATTGAACTTAAAGCCCATACCAAAAAGCCGGATATGATTAAATCGCGTTTGGACGGCATAGCGGAATTCAGCGCCGCTATTGAAAAAAATGACGCATACTGGTTTCCGTCTACCGGGGGATTGGGGGAAAACCTGCCGTCGTCCGGCATCAGGGTAAGAAAGGAAAGTATCACGGATGCGGAAGGGAAGCTCTCGTATGCGGTTTTAGTTACCTATAAGAGCAAGGAGAGGCGGGATGGTATTGAGGTGAATGACGAGCATGAGTTTGAGGTATCCTCCTCCGAAGTATTTGAGGATATGCTTGGCCGTCTAGGGCTGGAACAAGGTATAGCCAAGCATAAAAAAGGCTGGGCATGGAAATTCCAGGATATTACCGCAGAACTGATCATGGTAGACGGCCTTGGCTGGTTTGTAGAACTTGAGATTATCACGGATAAGGCCGGACGGGAAACTTCAGGGGAGGCGCGTAAACATTTGCTGTGCCTGCTCGATAAACTTGGTATTGAAAGGGAAAATATTGAAGAACGGTACTATACGGAGATGCTGCGGGCTTTGAACTGAATCACCGTATAACGCCGCCCTTTAACAGCCCCGCATTTAAGGCGCCGCAACGGGCGCCCCAGGCGGCAGCCTCGGCAAACGAAGCGCTGTCAGAAAGCCCCGCGGCAAGGCCGGCGGTAAACGCATCCCCGGATCCTGTCGTGTTCACCGGTTTAACCGTTTCAAAAACATATTCATGGAAACCATCCCCGTCAAAAGCCCATACCGGCTGGGCGCCGCGGGTGAGTACGATACGGGATCCGTATTTCTCCCAAAGGCTTAGGGCTGCCTTTTTAACCTGTTCTTTTACCGTTCCTTCATCGGCGGCGATTCTGTTGCCTAAAATCAATCCGGGCGCAAAGGTTTGGGCAAATTCATAGAGATTTGGTTTGAGAATATCCGCGTGATACTCAAGGCTTCCCGTTAGATCCTTACCCCTGACATCTAAGATAACCGAAAGCCCCCTATCCTTGGCCTTCTTTACCAAACCGGGAACCAGAGCATCGGAATAGCCCGCGGCTTTAGCGCCCGAAATGATCACCGTGGAAAAATTCGGGAGCATATCCGTATATGCCTGTATGAGCCGTTCCTCGGTCCCCTCCCCTACCATCCCGGCTTCCTCAACTAACTCGGTAACGGTATGATCGGCGGCATTGATAAGGGTATAGCAGAAGCGGATAGGGCTTCCGCTCTCAACCCATTCAAGACTAAGGCCGTCGTCGGCGCAGAGTTCCAGAAAGAGGGAGCGTAATGGACCGCCGAGATGAGTCAGGTGGACGCATTGCTTTCCCAGTTGGGTCAGCACTCGTGTAACATTCACGCCCTTGCCGGAAGCGTCCATACGGTAATCGTCTGTCCTGTTGACCGTATCAATAGTAAGCTGCTCGAAACGCAGTGTTTTCTGTAGGGTTGGGTTCATGCAAATGGTAAGAAAAGAAGAATCTTTCATAAAAATCCTATCTGGTACACATCATAATATATTTATATTATAATAAAAGTCAATACTGAGGCGTCTGTCAATAGGGCGTCTCGAAAAATTTCAGCTTTTAGAGATCATCAATAATGTGTCCCCAAATATAGGACAGACTCTAACTAAGGAAATATCATTATGGAAGAAACGTACAAGCGGCCCAGTTGGGATGAGTATTTTATGGAAGTCTGCGATGCTATTTCCAAGCGGGCGACATGCGGACGGGGACGTTCAGGTTGTGTGATCGCAAAGGACAACCAGATACTAGTAACAGGTTATGTCGGCGCACCGGCAGGTTTACCTCATTGCGACGAAGCCGGACATCAGTTAAAAAAAATGCTCCACGAAGACGGCAGCATTACGACCCACTGCGTCAGGACGGTCCATGCCGAGCAGAACGCTATCTGCCAGGCGGCAAAACGGGGTATCGCCATAGCAGGATCCACCCTCTACTGTAGGATGACGCCGTGCAGAACCTGCGCTATGCTGATCATCAATTGCGGTATCATCAGAGTTGTGTGCCAGCGGCGTTATCACGACGCCGAAGATTCGGAAGCAATGTTTGCCAAAGCGGGTATCAAACTGGAGTATATTCACCATGAGATTCAACAATACGACAATCAATAAGAAGCAGCATGCAAAAATTCAATCTGTTTTCCGCCCTTATACCCTTTCCTTCGCTATCAGCATTGGTGTTTTAGCGGTGATGGTGATTGCGTCCCTGGTGCAGATAATCCTGACAAGCGGTATAAGGCTTCAAGCCGGAGGAAACGCAAAAGCGGCCCTTATTGCCGCAAGTCTGTTTATCCTTATACCCGGCGGCGGCATCCTTGTTTTGATCTTCACTATAAAAAACTTATTCAAAAGATTGAATATCTCGAAGAACTTATACAACCTCTTGCGCAAAAGGACTTTGCCGCTCTTGCAGGGAAGGCCGGCTTGCGGCATGTCAATTCGGAGAGAAACTATGGGGAAAGAGACTATCCTAAACTGGAAGAAGCCCTCCTCGTGAGGGGAAAGGTTTTCAGAGAATTGGATGAACATCTTGTCCTGAATGTGTCCAGGACAAGACGGCTCTTCATATTGAAAGCAGCGGCCGGCTGCCCACGGCCATCGCCAGGAGTTTGTGGGGCTTTGCCCAAAAACTCCTAGGAGTTTGTTGCGCTTCGCGCATAAAATAGTATAAATATGAATGCGAACCGAAGGTTCGATTATACCTTACAAACTCCGAATACTCGAAGAGTACAGCATGCCCATTGATCGGGATTTTTTGCATATTCATGCAAAAAATCCACAAGTGCAATCGGACGCGAAGTGTCCGCGGCTGCTAGCAGCCGCGGACGTATAATCATACAAAAATATAACAAAGTCCCGCAAACTTCTATAAACGCCCTTTACCCATTCCTTTCGGCTTTGTGCCGAGGATTTTTAGTTTTGCCGCGATGAAACGGAAAAACCATCCCTTGTGATTACCGTACCTGCGGGAAAAATCCCTTGCGGCATCGAGAATGGTAAAATGAACCCCGTTTTTTTTCTTGAGGAAATCCCAGTGTTTAACGATCCAGACATAGAGATCGCTTGGACTGTTGCCGGGAAAGTTCAGCGTGATCCATTCATCCCTGATTATGCTGATAATAGGGCTGTAGACATTCCTGTACCATGAAACCAGGGCATCGAAAAACGATATTTCTTCGGACAGGTCCTGATTTTTGTAGTATTTGTGAACCAAAATATGGTTGTAGACCACATCGTAGCGGCCCGGCTCTGTAAAATCCAGTTTGTCGTCGCCGGTCAGTTCCAGAAAATTGGTTTGCTCGTAAAAGGTTTTTTTCTCGGTTTCGATAAGGGCCATACGCAGTTCGTCAACGGTCATGGAAGGGATTATATCCACCTCGCTCGAAAGGCTTATCACTTCGGCGTCTATATGCTCCACGCCCTGTATACGGGCTACGGAAACCCGGTGGTTGCCGTCCCTTACAAAGTAGGCGCCGCCTATCTCATAGAGCTGTATAGGCGGCAGTATAATATCCTTGATATGGGCCTGATCAACCTTCTGCCAGCGGGTCCGAAGGTATTCGGCTTTAGGCAGGAAGTACTTGTTGAAATCACGGTAGCGGCCCTCGCTGCCGACTATCATCTTGACCGGTACGACCCGCATACCCATATAGACCTGATTTTTAGGCTTGAGTATGTCTTTTACATCGTTAAAGGAGAGCAGGCGGTCCTTGTCAGTATCCATAAAATGCTGAATCTCGGAAAGGATAGCCTTGTTCCGGGCGCGGTTAAAATCGTGTTCCGACTGAAGGACGATTGAGTCGGATTCCCTTTCGTATATATGGTTTTCAACCATTATTATCCTCAGTTTCCACTATAAAATGGCTGTAGGCATTGATCACCAAGGTGTTCTCGTAACGTGTAACACGGATATCGGCGAGATCGTAGAGGTGTATATGGCCGTGAATCAGATAGCGGGGTTTAAAGATGTGCATAAACCAGAGGAATGCCTTAAACCCCTGATGACATTTATCGGCTTTATCGTGGATACCTTTAGGCGGCGCGTGGGTAAGGAGTATGTCCAGGTATCTTCCGCGGAAGATACGGTTAAAGAGCATGGCCGGAATAAGTTTTAAACATTCCAGGTACATTGCAAAATCGGAAAACTGGTTATCCCCCCTATTGTAGTGCATGGAACCCCCAAGCCCGGCTATGATAAGCCCCTTTTCCCATTTTATCCTTGACCCTAAATGTACGGCCCCCGAAGCCATCTTACTCCAATTTTCATCGGTAAAGTACGGCTCGACGCCCTTACAGTGAAATTGGTAATGTTCCAGATTATGATTCCCAAATACAAAGAAGAGCGGCTTGTTCAGACTGGATACAATAAAGTCATGATAGTCCATTGGAAGATCGCCGGCGCTCAGAATAATATCTATATCTTTAAAGCGCGCTTTAATGCTATTGGTATAAACCAGAGGATCGATCTGGTCGGATATACAGAGTATTTTCATCACCGCTTCTTTTTACAAAGTACGCTGTTGAGCCGTATACCGGACATGCTGCTTATGGACAAGGCCCGGTAAACTCCCGCGTTCTTTTTCAGGTTTATATTCATAATTTTTCCTATCCTTATTGACAGATTCTTTTAATTTTCTCCGATAATGTGATATAGTAATATGTAACTTACATGCGGCGGTGCTTTATTATAGGAGTTTGTTGCGCTTCGTGCATAAATAGGGGGCCGCCCAACTTATCACGCGGTTTCTTATAAATAGATTAGTATCTTTTAATTATATTGTCAAATTAGTTATACAGGAGGGAAGATGAAAAAAAATATTTGTATAGCCGTCATTTTCCTGCTTATTTCCGGGTTTGCCTGGGGGCAGAATAGTTTTTCGCGGGGTGAAGAATTGTTTATGAATAATAAACCGGAGGAAGCCCTCAAGTATCTGGAATCGGCTGTGGTCGAAGATCCTGCCTTTGTCAAGGCGTATCTTTATCTTGGTATAGTGTATATACAGCTCAAACGGCCCGATGATACTATCACTATTTACAAAAAAATATTGCCCAGGGCGGGAAGCGATACGGCATTGATTGCCTATAATCTTGGCAACGCATATTTTATTAAGGGGCAGATTGCTGTTGCCCAGCAGTACTATAGCCAGGCCATAGATATAGACGGAACTTTTGCATCGGCTTACCTTAACCGCGCCAATAGTCTTATCCGCAGCGGCGGCGCGCCCAATGATGCCGTACCGGATTACCGGCAGTTCCTGGCGCTTGAGCCGCAATCGCCTAAAAAGCAGCAGATAGAGCGGCTTATCACCTTTATTCAGGAAGAACATGCCGCCGAAGAACGGCGCAGGATACTGGCGGAAGAACTGGCCCGGCAGGAGGAGGAACGCCGCAGGCAGCTTTTGGACGATGTTGCCGCTTCTTTGCAGGCCGCTTCCACGGAAACACGGGGGGTTTCCGCCGGCGCCGAGGATGTGTTAGGGTATGAAGGCGAATTTGAGTTGGAATGAACTAGAACTAGGAGTTTGTGGGGCTTTGCCCAAAAATCGTATAAATTTGCAATTTATTGCAAATTTATACCTTGCAAACTCCCAAAGGAGCCACGTTAATCGGAATTTTTGCATATATATGCAAAAATTCACCAAAGTCCCACAGGCTCCTAGGAGCCGCGGACACTTCGTGTCCGATCAATAGGTATGCTGTATTTTTAGAGCATTCGGAGTTTGTAAGGTATAAATATTCACGTTGTGGATATTTATACCATTTTATGCGCAAAGCGCAGCAAATTCCTCGTTATAGGAGATTAAAATGAACAGGAAGGTTATAATTATAGGTGCGGTGAGTATCCTTGCCGTTATTGCGGGAGTAGGTATATTTTTTGCTCTGAGAGGTATACTGGGAAAGGATAATATAGTCATTGAAGATAGCGAAGAAGCCCGTGTCCGTCTGAATACCCTGGCCCTGGCGCGGGACTACGCGGAGAAGGGCGAATTCCAACGGGCGCTTGATCTTATCGATGCCATTCTTGTAAGGGACGCAAGCGACGAAGAAGCGCGCGCCCTGCGGGATAGTATCCTTGCTATGCAGCGTAAAGCCGCCGAGACCTCTGAACAGGTGGAAGCGCGTCTAGCCGAAGAACGCCGTCAGGCTGAGGAGGCGCGTCTAGCCGAAGAGCGGCGCAAAGCTGAGGATCTGCGCATAGCAGAGGAGCGGCGTAAAGCCGCAGAAGCAGCCCGTTTGGCTGAAGAGCGGCGCAAAGCTGCCGAAACCCCCGAACAGGCGGAAGCCCGGCGTAAGGCTGCGGAAGCCGAAAGCCAGCGTAGGGCGGAGGAAGCGCGCATAGCAGAGGAGCGGCGCAAAGCCGAAGAAGCGCGTCAGGCTGAGGAAGCGCGTATAGCCGAAGAACGGCGTCAGGTTGAAGAAGCGCGGATAGCCGAAGAGAAGCGCAAGGCTGAGGAAGCGCGTATAGCCGAAGAGAAGCGTAAGGCTGAGGAAGCGCGGATAGCTGAAGAGAAGCGCAAGGAGAACGGAAGACCGTCTGGGTGGGACAGGGTGTTGGGTGGCGGGGGG
>JAISQR010000462.1 GCA_031274035.1 Treponema sp.
TTCCTTCTTCGTCCTTAAAAAACTTGCATACTTCACGGGCAAACCTGGCATTGTTCCGCAACTCATTCTCGGTAAAAAGGGCCTTTTCTATCCGTTTCCCTTTGTTGTTTTCATCAAAGATTGTGTCTTTGAATTCCTCAATACCCATTTCAACAATGTCCCCCAGGAAACCGGGCCGATCATATTGGCTTAAATATGCTTTCTCCGCCGCCTCTTTATTTTCAAAGCCCAGCATGACTTTATCTTCATCATAGGAGCCGGTTACGGGATCATTCTGATGGACGATAAAAACCCGGTCTGATTCCGGGTCCGGGCCGATATAGCAATCAAGAAAATCTTTGTCCTTCCCTACGGCCCCCCGGATATATCCGTAGGCAAAATTCATTTTGACATTCCATTCATGGCCGTCTTTATCGGTCCCGCTGCGGGTACTGCCTTTTTTATTCTCAATGGATATGTCCATGCCGTGTATTTTTGTGCGCCCCTGTAATTCATGTCCTGACCAGGTAAGGGATTTTTCCGTTTCTTTTGCCATACGATTACGGAAGAATTCTAAAGCCGCCATGATAGACTTTTTCAGACCCAGCATTTTGTTTATGTGTTCCTTCAAGGCGCCTTGCAATTTCTTTTGGGATGCATCATCAAGAAGATTATAATTCGTTGTTCTTTCATCTTCGTTTTCGTCAATGTAGACGACATTATCATTTAGTCCAGGACGCAACGCAACGAATTTCCCCCTGACAAGCAACCCTGTAATTTCCCCTATATCGGCGTTTTCATATATTCTCCTAGTGGGGTCCATTTCGCCAAAAGTAGGCATCTTGCCCCCATAGGCAATTTTTACTACTTCATTAAATAGTTTGCCGGTTTTAGCAGATACCTCTCCGCTTCCAGATTCGGTTCCATCGGTGCGCTTGTCTCTTGCATTAAAATCTTCCCAGGTCTCGGTTAATTCGTTACGATAATCTGAAGTATAATACCTATCATCGATCATATCCCTGGAATAACCATTATGATAGTATTTAAAATAACCATTCTCTTGCCATTCAGCCCCGGTCATTCTTATGCCCGGCTTTAATTTTCCGTTTTTATCGATAATTTTAGTTTTTTTGCCGGAATCGCTTGACTTTTCCCCGGATTCGGGCGATACTGTAGATGTATGGGAGCCGCTGGCGTGAGGGACACCCTCTTTATCCATACGCGCTGGGCTGCCGCTATCGTCCTTCAAATAGACGATGCCGTCAGCCTTTTTTATTTTCTTCAAAATTTCGTCTTTTTTACGCTTGTAGTTGGTAACCACAAAACGGCCATCCTCTTTGTCTTTTTCAACAGATATGAAGGTCGATATGCCATTTTCTCCAATAAACGACTTGATATATACATCATCATTGCCTTCTTTGATTACAACAACCGGATCTGTTAAGGTTTGGTATGCCGCACCAATATAGGACTTCCGATTTCCGCCATCCCTACTACCTAACTTGGAGAATTGGTCCACCCCCATTTTTACGGTTTTTATTGGAGTTTTTATTTCACCACGACGAAACAGTTTATTATATTCTGCGTGAGTGTATTCAACCTCCATCATGGGAACGGCCAATTCTTCCAATTTCTTTTTTGCCTCTTCCTGCTGTTCTTGACTTATGCCGCCCTTATCATCCCCACTACCTCCACTTGGCTCATCTTTTGGCAAGGGCAAGTAGCGGTATGTGTCTAAAACAGCCTCTGCGGATTCTTTTGACATACCAAGTTTTTTCATTAACTCTTTCACGCCTTGTTCATGTGTAAACCTTGTTGTTTCAACCCTTCCTACAATATCGTTTACTATTGCAATCTTTTCTTCTTTTGCCAATTGTTTCTTTTTAGGCAGAGCCAGTATTTTTGGTTTCCCGATTACCTTTGCAGGCGTTTGAAAAGCAGGGGTTTCATCCGTCTTCTCCCTTCTATCCTGCTCACTTACAACATACTTGCTCAATTCCTGCACAAAGGGGAGAGGGCGCCCCTCTGAATCGATAAACCTGTCCCGGTTTTCCATGACAATATCCATAAGCTCCTTTGATGTTTTTGCGGCGTTCACTTTACGCTTAATGGCGGCGATTGCCATTTTTGCGCCCCGGCTGTGGCTGTCATATTTGGGCCGCCATTTCCCTGGGGCAAGCTTAATGTACTTTATACCGTTTTTATGGATACGGACTGTGCCAACGGGAAGCCCGGCCTTTTCCATTGTCTCGCTGTCCAGGGTATTAAGGTGATCCGTTATGAGTTTTTTGAAATATTCAAACCTGCCATCGGGTATAGGATCCCCCCCGCGCTCCGCAAGTTTTGCCAGTTTCTGGCTATACTTCGATTTCAACACTACTTTCACTGTATCCCCCTTATGCCCCTTATCCGTAAAAACCGCTTGCTTACCACGGCAAAAGCCTTTTTAACGCTCTTTTCCCGCTCCGCCCTGATCTCTTTTTCAACCTCATCCATGGGCCGCAGGTCTCCCATGATAGAGCGTACATTGTTTTCAATCTGCTCCGAAAGGGGCGGCACTTTCTTTTTAGACAATTCGATTTCCCGTTTTGCGTCGGCGACATAGCGGTCAAATTCCTTGTCCAGTTTCTCACTTTCCTTCTTCAACCGTTGTATTTCCGCCGTGTATTCCTTCAGTTTTATTTCCACCTGGGCTGGTGTTTGAAGGTCCAGTTTATTCATTTTCTGTGTTATGGCCTCTATGGCGTCCTGGACTTCCTTTGCGGATTTCTTATAGGACTTATAATAAGTCTGTTTCTGCTTATACTGCCATTCCGCTTCCTCATAATCGCTTATAGCTTCCAGCGATTCATCGGACTTGTCTTTGTCCTTTTTGGCCTTTTCGTATCCCTTTTTCAGGCTGTCCAATTTTTCCTTGGCACCCTTCATGGCCGCCTCTGATTCCATAACGCTGCGGGTCAAGGGGATAATCTGTTTTTTGGATTCTTCCAAAAGCTGGCTATCCTTATACAATACGTCGTACCGGGTGCCTTCCAGCCGTACCTTGTTGTTTATTTCCTCTTTGAGTAACCCGATCTTGAATTTCGCTTTCCGCTGCGGGTCCTTAATGAGGTCAAATTTCAATTCAGCCGGGTTAATATCCTCTACGTTCAGATT
>JAISQR010000537.1 GCA_031274035.1 Treponema sp.
TTAATAAAATCCGCCGTGCTCCGGGCCAGGGTTATGCTGGCGTTAGCCGCGGCGGTTAAGGGCCCGCCGATGAGCTTCTCCATATCCAGACCCGCGAACTGTGCTCCTATTGCCATTTCTTACTCCTTTTCCTCGAACGCTTTTCCCCCTTACGGGCGCAACGCGCCCCGCGGATAATCCGCAGGGGGAGTTAAGCGTTAATCCACCTTTGTTTTGATCGGCTTACAGTTTCTGTGGGAAATCAGGCCTAAATTCCCATATTGTTTTCAATAAAACATTTTCCCTATGCCAGAGTGTGGCGTCAAAGAAACATCCGGCTTGAGGAATAGTAATTGCATTACCCACCATTTCCGCATTTTGAGCCGCGGCGTTAATATCGCCAAGATATTTTTTATAATCGTTGTCAAGATCGCGTGGCTTATAATCATTTTCCAGCCCAAAGTGATCAATTTCCATTAAATTTTTGAAAATTGTATCTTTTTCCTCCCATACAATATCGCTTTTTATGAACCACGACTCGTCATATTCCTGTATTTTTTTAACCTTTTCTGCCTGTATCTGTGAAAGAACACTTTGTTTCCATGTTTCTCTATTATTACTGATATTACCGACATTGTTTTGTATGCTTCCTGCCGCGTTCAAAATTTCAGCCATTTTTACAAAGGCTTCGGAAAATATCTCGGGATTGTTCCGCACAACGATACCATGCCCCGCGTCCCGTTCATATTGATATGTAATCCATGAAATATCAGGAAAATGTCCTGCTGTCCCATGGCCGATATTTGCCGCATCAATAATTTTACCGATCCATGTCGGGAGGTGAAACGATCCGAAAATAACGCCAAGATCAATGACTTTGCCGCCCCCCAAATCCGTTTTGACGTTTTTCACCGTGTTTTCATTATCTATCACACCCGAGAAACCTTCATGCGCGTATGTATCGGCCAGTACATGCATGGTTACCCCTGCCCTTGCTAAATTATTCTCCGGGGAGACTGCGCTCTGGAATGTTTCATGGAGCCACCTGGAGAGATTGTCGTACAATATGCCCCGAGGTGCGGTTCTGTATTTAAGTTTGGGGGTGGTGTTCAATGCGTCATTATCTATATCCGCCGGGAGAAAGTGAAACGTTGTCCATAACGTTTGCAGGATATCTTTTGCTTCCTGTCTTATTGTGGCAGCCATGTTCTTATCTGTCTGGCATGAACCGTATTCGCCATAAGTAAAATCGTCTACGGCCTGCGCCGCACAGGCTATTTTACCCGCGGCATTCTTATCAAATCCCGCAAGCCGTGCCGCCAGATAAGTCCCGTACAAGTGAAAATCTTTGTGCATAATTTCTCTCCTTAAACTGCTCCGCGCTTTTTCCCGCTCCAGGCGCGACGCGCCCGGCGGATTTTCCGCAAAGGGAATAAGCGCTGCCGGTTGATTCAGGGCCGCGAGAGCCCTGAATATCCGTTTTGTATCACAATTTCCGTTACAACTGTTTTACCGTAAAGCTTTCCCACTCTTTGGCCGCGTCCCGGTTTGCCTCCACCCGTCCGTCCGGCTGGGCGGACAGATACTTGCCCTGGCATGATTTCAGTGCAAAGCCCCCTCCCGCCGGCTCAACGGTCCATATCTCCAACGACAGAACTTTATCCTGGTTCCATCGGACCGAATCGTCGATGCAGACCGCAAGATATTTGCCGTGGCAGGACTTCAGCGCGACTTTACCGTTTCCAAGGGATTCAACGGTAACTTTTTCCCACTCCAGGCCCTTATCCCGATTCCATTCCACCCTGCCGTCAGGCTGCGCCGACAGATATTTACGGTGGCAGGATATAAAAAACATATCCCCCGAAAATTCGCCCGGTTTTAGGTCCTTGAGTTTTTCCGTTACACCCTGTAACGGGTCTGCGGCCCCTGCGGGGGGCTTTCCCAATTCACCAAGTTCATCAAGATTGCCGAACATATTGCCTCCTATACGCATTACACGTCTTTTCCCCTTTACGGATACAACGTACCCGGCGGAAACAAGCCGCGGGGGAATAGACGCCATTCACCGTTTCAGTAACGCTTGTACCTCCTTTTTGAATTCATTGAATTTATGAGGGAACCGTGTCCACAAACGAGGACAATCCTTCCACCCCACCACCATATGGTGGGTTCCTACCCGGTCAAGGGGAATCTGGTATTTTCCGCACAGTTCCGCGGTCAATTCTACCGCCGACCTCAGAGTTTCGGGGCTAAAATTCCCTTCATTATCAATGACACACATCTCAATGCCTATGGCGGCGTTATTGGGGGAATTCCGCTGGGGATCAAGCGCGTATTTATCGAACACCTTTCGCGCCCAATCGGTGTATATATTGCCGCTCAAGGGATCGTTCTGAGATGAGCCGCAATGATAGGCCACCTCATCGTCGGGGATAAAACGGTATGCCGCGCCGTCCAAATCAATACAGTACTGGGCAGAGGCATACCGCTTCTCCCGGATACAGCCGTATTCAAAATATTCCCATACGCTTAAGGCACGCTGGCCGCCTACGCCTACCCAATGGAGGATAAGCGCCCGTTTTTCCGCCATTTTTTTGCATGGCCGGGAATATTGGTTGGGGGTTAATAATTTCTCTATTATCTTCATACTCAATATAATTCAACATTATGTTGTCAAATTTGCGGTATACGGCGGCATAAATTTGGCCAATTAAGGTGATTTCCGCGTCCATTGACATATAGTTACGCCGCTTTAAGCAAATTGCGCTTTATCGGTATATTGCAGGGACGAAAGAAAGAAAAAAAGAAAAAATCGTCAAATTTTTTAAAAAAAACCTTGACAATGTCAACATAATGTTGAAATATATTGACTCATAATGATTCAATCCGATGTGGATCCATCCGTAAAGGCGGGCGCAAAAGCGGATTTGTCCGATTATAAAACATGGCTGGAATTTCAAGAGAAATCTAAGCTAACGGTTACCAAATACTTACAAGATATACAAAAATTCATACAATTTGTAGGTAAAGACCGGTCCCGGATATTAAAGAAACATATTGTCGCCTATAAAGCGGATCTTATCGCAAAATATAAGCCGGTTAGCGTGAATTCTTATCTTAGTTCTCTGAATAGTTATCTCGTTTTTCTTAAACAGTCCGCCCTTCGGGTAAAAATTGTCAGAATACAGCGGAAGACCAGCCTGAACAATGTGCCGTCGGAAACAGAATATAACGCGCTGCTTGCCGCCGCGAAAGCCCGCTCGAAGACGCGCCTCTATTACCTCATCAGAGTTTTAGCTTCCAGCGGCATCCGCGTCAGTGAGTTGAAATATATTACCGTTGAAATGCTTAAAGAAGGAAAAACCTTTGTGTATAGCAAAAATAAAATACGGGAAATTATTATCCCCGACCGTCTCTGCGCCGAACTGCGGCAGTATTGCGCCGAATTCGGGATTCAAAATGTCGTTTTCCATGGGAGAAAACCAGATACGCTCATTGATAAAGCCCGTATCTGGCGGGAACTCCACGAAATCGCGGCTTATGCGGGTATACCCGCGGAGAAGGCCCACGCCCATAATTTCCGCCATCTCTTTGCCAAGACCTTTCTTGCCAATCATCACGATCTGGTGGACCTTGCCGATATTCTTGGTCATAGTTCGGTGGAAACAACGCGCATTTATACCCGCACCAGCAGTCCTGAAAAGCGCGAACGAATAAATGCGCTGAATCTTTGATCCTGTCCCAAAATAAAAATTTTGGGACAGGATCATCATTCTTCATTTAACACTTTTAGTATTCCCTCAAAGAGCGGTTTCAGCTGCGGGGTTATAGCGGTTACTTCGGCAAGTGGCTTTTTGAAGGCGTATTTAATTATTAGGCATTACGGAGCCTTTCCATAAAAAACCGCCGTCCCCCGGAGGGCGTTCAAAAACGGTGTCAGTCACCTCTGTGTTCTGTAACTGGCCCCGCTAAAACGCAAAAAGGATGACAGCCACCAAAAAATGATGACTGTCATCCTTTTTTACGCAGGGCGTTCAAACAAGGCGGTCTAAAACGGTGTCAGTCACCATATGCGTACACATAAGGGAGAAAACAGTGTAGAATAGAGGGATGGAAGAGGAAAACAAGGGGTTCAATAAACTGCTGGAACTCCTCCCCGAGGGGTGGGAAGAAAAGGCG
>JAISQR010000567.1 GCA_031274035.1 Treponema sp.
TTTGCATATTCATGCAAAAATTCCGATTAACGGGGCTCCTTTGGGAGTTTGCAAGGTATAAATTTGCAATAAATTGCAAATTTATACGATTTTCGGGCAAAGCCCCACAAACTCCTAGGTGTCAGGCCAGCGATGGGCGCTCTGCCCTTTCCCGCCCTCCACGGTCGCTCCCACTACCACGAAAGTGAAAGCCTCATGCAAGATGAATTATTTCGGGGCTCTATCACGCGGCGCGGAAACTTTGTTTCCGATTGTACTCGCTGTCTTCGGACCTCTGTTCCGCACGAACCTTCGGTCCGACGCCTTCCCTGATGAGGTGCATTGGATTTCTCCTCTGGTCTCATTAGGTTATGCTGAAAGATTTCTCCTATTTCCTCCTTTCACGAGCTTTCGTGTCGCAACGCGGTTAAATTTCTTCAAATTTGGGTATGTTCGCGGTACTTGGAAGTAGCGCACTTTCCTTTTTCGTGTCTTTAGCGGTTGAATTTTGTAAAGTCCGTACAGGAAAATCCGATATATAAAATGAAGGAGCGATGACTCCTGTTAATAGACGGTGCGCATATCGACGTCCAGGCGCATCGTCTTTTTTTATCCCCAAACCCCTGCCTTCTGTTACTATTCAGGCCCGGCTTGAGCGGTGCAGCAGGATAAGATCAGCCAGTACCAGGGCGGTCATGGCCTCCGCAACCGGAACCGCCCGCGGGATAATACACACATCATGGCGGCCCTGTATCACAAGCTCGCGTATAGTACCGCTTCTGTCCACGGTCTGCTGCTGTTTCGAGATTGAGGGGACCGGTTTGAAGGCTACGCGGAATTCCAGCGCCTGTCCGGTACTTATACCGCCGAGCATACCCCCCGCATTGTTGGTCTGCCAGCTTAGGCCGGGAACATCGGGCGGAAGCCCTTTCAGCCCGGCAGAATCCGGCAGCGGTCTATCATTCATCTGAGAGCCGAGGCCCAGCGCCGCGCCGAAACCCGCGCCGAACTCTACACCCTTGGCCGCGCCCAGGGACAGCATAGCCTCGGCTATTCGGGCGTCGAGTTTGCCGAAAACCGGCTCGCCAAGGCCGGGCGGCAGACCGGTAACACGGCAGTTCAGTATCCCGCCGGCGCTGTCCCCCTCAGAGCGCAGCTCTTCTATACGTTTGAGAATCCTCTCCGCGCTTTCCTTGCCGGGGACGCGCAGGGGGTTCCGTTCAATTTCCTCAAAATCGAATTCCGGTTCATCCGGGCCGGGCGCCTCTATGCCCGCAATTGCGGCGGTCCACGCCCGTATCTCTATGCCGTATCCGGCAAGAAAGACCTTTGCCGCCGCGCCCGCCGCTACCCTGCCGGCTGTTTCCCGCGCCGAACTCCGCCCCCCGCCGCGGTGATCCCGCAGGCCGTACTTGGCTTCCCATGTCCAATCCGCATGTCCGGGCCGGTAGATATCCTTCAGCGCGTCGTAATCCTGAGAGCGCTGGCTGGTATTCCGTATGATGATGGCTATGGGCGTTCCCAGGGTTTTACCTTCAAAAATTCCAGAGAGTATTTCAGGCTCGTCGGCTTCGCCGCGGGCGGTAGAAGCCCCCAGGCTCCGCCCCGCCTGAACGCCCGGCCGCCGCCGCCGCAGTTCCCTGCTTATGTCCCCGCTGCTAAGGGCTAGTCCGGCGGGGCAGCCGTCCACCACGCAGCCTACCGCGGGCCCGTGGGATTCGCCGAATGTAGTAACGGTAAAAAGTGTTCCAAAGGTATTTCCAGCCATATTTTAGAGATTCCCCTATACTGATATTCGTGGTATAGTTTATTATAGAATAATCACCTGTCGCAAGAGAGGTTTAAATTTTTACGGAGGAAAGCATGACGGGAAAAATGAAAACGGCGGTTATGACCGGCATAGGTAAAATAGAATTTGTTGAACGGGATATACCCCAGCCGAAACCTGACGAGGTACTGGTCAAATTGGAATATGTAGGCGTTTGCGGTTCGGATCTGCACTACTACGAAAACGGCCGCATAGGCGATTTTATTGTAAAACCGCCTTTTGTCCTAGGGCATGAGTCCGGCGGAGTGGTGGTTGAAGCCGGCGAGGGGGTAAAAAACCTCAAGGCGGGGGACAGGGTAGCGCTTGAACCGGGTAAGACTTGCGGACACTGTGAATTCTGCAAGACAGGCCGCTATAACCTCTGTCCTGATGTTATCTTCTTTGCGACGCCGCCGGTAGACGGGGTTTTCCAGGAGTATGCCGCCCACCAGGCGGATCTCTGCTTCAAACTGCCGGAAAAAGTAAACACAATGGAAGGCGCCCTTATTGAACCCCTTGCGGTCGGCTTTCACGCGGCTATAACAGGCCGCGCCAAGATAGGTCAAACCGCTATGGTTACCGGTTCCGGCTGTATCGGCCTGGTCTCCATGATGGCGCTGAAAGCACAGGGGGTATCCCGCGTGTTAGTTACCGATGTAGTGAACAAGCGGCTGGAAAAAGCGAAAGCCCTTGGCGCGGATGCCGTCATAAATCCCCTGGAAACGGATGTCCTTAAAGCCGTAGAGGATATCAGCGGCGGCGCGGGCATCGACCTTGTAATCGATACAAGCGGCGTCGATTCCGTGATTGCCCAGGGCGTAGGCGCGCTCAAAAAGGGCGGCACACTGGTCTTTGTCGGCTACAGCAAAACCGGTTCCATAGAGTTTCCGCTCGGCAAGGCCCTGGACAAAGAACTTACCATGAGGACCATCTTCCGCTACCGCCATATCTACCCCCTGGCCATAGACGCCGTTGCCCGCGGCGCGGTGGATATTAAGAATATCGTTACCAATGTATTTGAATTTAAGGATATTCAGGATGCTATGCAGCAGAGTGTGCACAACAAGGAGGAGATAGTCAAATCGGTGATCAAGATATGTTAAAACATTGAGCCTTTCCCAAAACTTCAGTTTTTGGGAAAGGCTCAATGTTTAAGATAAACGTATATTCACTTTTTACAACATAAAGGAGCGAGGGAGAGCAGCCCCTTATAAAATAGCAACTATTTCGGGGCGCCGCAAAGTACTCTTCCATCGAACCGGCCTTAGTTAAGCGCCCAAATTGCGCACCAATGACAGACTGCTCCGGCAAGGACAAAAACATGCCAGGTAACATGCGCGCCCCGGCGGTTTTTAAGGGAATAAAAGAATGTTCCCAAGGTATAGGCGCCGCCGCCGGAGAACAGCAGAACAATGCTTACAAGAGGGATGCTTTCCATCCTGAACCAGAGCGCCGCTATGGCCCAGCCCATAAGGAGGTAGATCAATAGTTCGACTTTTTTTAAGGGACGGTAGTTTACCGAATGGAGGCTGATACCCGCAACGGCAAGAACCCACTCAAAGCCGAATAAAGCCCAGCCCCAAACGCCCTTCAGCCCCAGGAGACAGAAGGGGGTATAGGTTCCGGCAATGAGAAGATAGATGCTGGAATGATCGAGTACGCGAAAAACCCGTTTTGCACCCTCATGCTGTATGGCATGGTACAGAGTAGAGGCAAGAAACATAGAGATCATGGCGCCGGTAAATATCACATACGAGGCCAACGCAATAGGGCCGGCGTTTATGCCGCCTCCGCTTTGCTCCCGCATGGTAAGGAGTATGAGCCCTGTAATTGCAAAGATCACGCCAAGACCGTGAAGAACGGCATTGGCTATCTCCTCCCCCGGAGTCTGAAATGGAAGGGGGGGCTTTACCGGATATAATTTAATACTTTGAGTCATACCTTATTATGACCCCCTTTCCGGTAACTGGTTGCGCCGGAACATAAGTTTTTGTAAGTAGAGGCTTTCCCAAAACTTAGGTTTACGGGAAAGCTGCCTAGGAGCCTGTGGGACTTTGGAGGGATCGACACGCCGCCGCCTCTTCCGGTAAAATTCCCCTATGAGTACACGACTGGTAAACATAGACCGGGAAACCCCCATGTTTTTTCCGCCTG
>JAISQR010000570.1 GCA_031274035.1 Treponema sp.
CAGGCGGAAAAAACATGGGCGTTTCCCGGTCTATGTTTACCAGTCGTGTACTCATAGGGGAATTTTACCGGAAGAGGCGGCAGCGTGTCGATCCCTCCAAAGTCCCACAGGCTCCTAGGTTTTTCCTGCAAGGATTTCATTGATAGCCGCGGCAGCTCTCCGGCCTTCGCCCATAGCAAGGATCACGGTAGCGGCGCCAAGGACAATATCGCCGCCCGCATAGACCCTGTCCAGCGAGGTTTTTTGCTTTTCATTAACGACTATACGTCCGCGCCTATCCGCGTTAAGATTTGCCGTAGTGCGGACAAGCAGAGGGTTAGACTCGTTACCCAAGGCTACTATTACCGTATCGCAATCGTAAACATATTCCGAACCGGGGATAAGTACCGGACTGCGGCGGCCTGAAGCATCGCTTTCCCCTAGTTCAAATTTCTGAAGTTCCATACCGGCAACACAGCCTTTTTCGTTGCCCAGAATCATGGAAGGGTTTCTTAGAAAATCGAAGACTATCCCTTCCTCCATTGCATGTTCAACCTCTTCCGAACGCGCAGGCATTTCTTCCCGTGTACGCCGGTAGATAACATGGACCTCTTCCGAGCCAAGCCGCAGGGCCATACGGGCGGCATCCATCGCAACATTACCGCCGCCGATAACCGCGGTTATCTTTGAAGAAAACATCGGGGTTGCGGATTTTTCCCTATCGTATGCCTTCATCAAATTGGATCGGGTCAGATACTCATTGGCGCTGAATACCCCGACAAGGTTCTCCCCCGGACAGCCCAGGAACTTGGGAAGACCGGCGCCGACGCCGATAAACACCGCGCCGAAACCGTCCTCATCCAGCAGTTCAGCTACGGTCCGCGTCCTTCCTGCAAGGAAATTCGTTTCTATTTTAACCCCCATCTTTTTGAGGTTATCGATCTCAAGCTGTACTATGTCTTTAGGAAGACGGAACTCAGGAATGCCGTATACCATAACTCCGCCCGGCTTGTGGAAAGCCTCGAAAATACAGACCTCATGGCCTTCCCTGGCTATATCCGCCGCCGCCGTTAAACCTGCCGGACCTGACCCTATAACGGCCGCCTTTTTCCCTGTAGGGGCCTTTACCGCGGGAACCGTTACCGCCCCCTGGTTCCGCTCCCAATCGGCGGCAAAGCGTTCAAGACGGCCTATAGCCACCGCCTTTTCTACGTTTTTAAGGCTCTTGCCAACGGTGCACTCCGCCTGACATTGCTTCTCCTGGGGACAGACCCTTCCGCAAACAGCCGGCAGCAGATTGGTTTCTTTTATAATATCCACGGCAGCCTTAAAACAGCCCTTCTGGATTTCGCCGATAAAGCGCGGGATTGACACCTGCACAGGGCAGCCCGCGACGCAGGGTTGATTCTTGCAGCCAAGGCACCGTTCCGCCTCCAGCCTTGCCTGCGCCTCTCCATAGCCCAAGGCAACCTCGCTTACATTCCGGCCCCGTATATGGGGATCCTGGGCAGGCATTGTTTGGGGCGGTATGGCAAGACGATCCCTGGCCGTGATCTTCCCGCCGGAAACCTTTTTTTCAAGTATAGGTTTAAGAAGAACCTCAGCCTCCTTATTCAACTCATCTTTGCTTTTCACATCCGTACTCATAAAAACCCCTATTTAACCGGAGCGGCGGAAACCGCAAGAGGGGGAAGACCTAACTCAATGTGGCATTTATGATGCTCGGCGTCTTCCCTGTCCTTATAGGACCGCATGCGTATCATCATATTTTCAAAATCGACCTTATGCCCGTCGAATTCAGGACCGTCCACGCAGACGAATCTAGTCTCTCCGCCAACGGTAACCCGGCAGCAGCCGCACATACCTGTTCCATCTATCATTATAGTATTGAGGGAAACCATAATAGGCACATCGAATTCGGCAGTAGTCTTCTCGCAGAATTTCATCATAATAGGAGGGCCTATAGCAACGCTCATATCCGGTTTCGGATCGCCGGAGCACAGTTCCTTGAGCGGTTCCGTTACCAGAGCCTTCTTGCCGTATGAACCATCATCCGTAACTACGATAAGCTCATCCGCATAGCGCCGCATACGATCCTCAAAGATCACAAGCTCCCGTGTCCGCGCCCCGATTATCACCTTTACATTATTTCCCGCGGCCTTCATAGCCTGGACTATAGGGAAGAGCGGCGCAACACCTATACCGCCGCCTACGCAGACCGCCGTTCCAAACTTCTCAATATGCGTCGGATTCCCTAGCGGACCCAGAATATTCTCTACCTGATCGCCCGGCTCCTTGAGCGCAAGCCGGTGGGTACTAGCCCCCACTGTCTGAAACACTATCGTAATAGTCCCCGCCGTGCTGTCCGCGTCGGCAATGGTAAGCGGTATACGCTCCCCCCAATTGGTATCAATCTGAACAATCAGAAACTGGCCGGCCTTACGGGCGCGGGCAATAAACGGAGCCTCCAAAACCATCTCGTAGACATCCGCAGAGAGCTGCTTTTTGGCGGTAATTTTATTCATAATCTTCCTCAATTACTATCATAATTCATAAATAAGCTATGGGTCAAGTTTAGAGCCCAGGAATTTTACTTTTGAGGCCCCTCCGAAAACCGGGGATTCAAACGGCTGGCAGTGAAGCGCCGAGCAGAAAACGGAGTATCAGCAAAAGAGTGTTCGCTAGGAGTTTGTTGCGCTTCGCGCATAAAATGGTATAAAT
>JAISQR010000572.1 GCA_031274035.1 Treponema sp.
AACTTTATTGTGATGCGGGAGTATCTTAATGTACACCAGCCGGGCTTAACCGAAAAAATATTGCGCTGGCTGGATAATCATATTACCGATACGATAGAACTGGACACTCTTGCTTCCGCAATGTGTTGCAGCCGGTCGACCATTTCACACACGATCAAGCGGCGGCTGGGGATGAGTTTCAAACAGCTTTGTGCCCAGAAGAAAGTTCACCGTTTTGAAAAAATAATCGCCGTCGAACCGCTTCTTACTATTGCCGAAGCGGCGCTCAGGGTCGGTTATGATGATCCGCTCTATTTTTCGCGTCTCTACAAAAAAATCAGGCTTATCACGCCATCGGCCTATGTAAAATCGGTACGCGATAACATACATTAACTCCGGCATTTTTGCACGTTTATCCATATTTTTTGCAAACCAATCTATGTCAGGCTGTAAAAATCGCCCGTATAATAATCATAATGTAAACGATTGGAGTTGAAAATGCCGGTTGAGTTATGGAATGAAGGCTGGAAATTTTTGCGGGAAGACGGGGAAGCCGTTCTCTATGCCGCGTCCGGCTTTGATGATACAGCGTGGAAATCGCTTGTACTTCCCCATGACTGGGGGGTTGAGTATCCGGTCACACAAGACGCGCCTTCAGGCGGAGGCGGGGGGTATGCGGTAACCGGGACCGGCTGGTACCGCAAGAAATTTTTTGTCCGCCAAAACGATCTGGCCGCCGGTGCCCGTATCGCGGTCCGCTTTGACGGAGTCTTCATGAATTCCACCGTCTATGTAAATGGGGTAAAAGCGGGCGGACGGGCCTATGGCTATAGCCAGTTTACCATTGATATTACTGATTTTCTTGTTACAGGAGAAAACAGCATCGCCGTTCGTGTTGACAATGCTATGCAGCCCAATTCCCGCTGGTATACCGGTTCGGGTATTTACCGCGGCGTATGGATCATACGGAGGGCCGCCGTTCATATCGCGGATAACGGAGTCTTTGCCGCCTGTAACGGGCTCTATAATAATAAGGCCGAGGCGCGGATCCAGATTCAGGCGAGCGTTCACAACCAAAGCGGTGAAGCCGCCGATATTGGCGTGGAGCATCGTCTTCTTGACGATGCCGGCAATGAGGCGGCGCGTGACGCTTCCGCCCTGCATATAGAGCCCGGCTGTCATGCGGCGGCTGTGGTGTGCCCCTCAATCAAAAATCCGCGTCTTTGGAGCGTCGAGGATCCTTACCTGTATACCCTGGAGACCAGTGTCGTATGGAAAGGTGAAGTGATAGATAAGCTGTGTACGCGCATTGGTATTCGTACCGCGGTATTTGACGCGGACCGGGGCTTCCTGCTCAATGGCGTTCAAGTGAAGATCAAAGGCATGTGCCTCCACCACGATGGCGGCCTTACCGGCGCGGCCTTTTACCGTGAAACATGGAAACGCCGGCTTGCTTTGCTCAAAGATATGGGCTGTAACGGTATCCGCTGCGCCCATAATCCTCCCGCGCCGGAGTTTCTTGACCTCTGCGATGAGATGGGCTTTCTCGTCATGGACGAGGCCTTCGACGAATGGCAGCTCACCAAATTCAAAAGCGCCGAGTACGGTTACACCAACAACTTCGCCTACGGTTACGGGCAGTTCTTCACGGAAAACGCCGACCGGGATCTTGTATCCATGCTCCGCCGGGACCGGAATCATCCCAGTATTGTGATCTGGAGTATCGGCAATGAAATACCGGAACAGTCGACCCTGGAGGGTGTCCGGATCCTCCGCCATTTGCAGGATATCTGCCACCGCGAAGATCCTACCCGTATGGTAACCAGCGCCCTGGACAACCTCGCGGCGCCGGAACAGTTCCGTACCCGGGAGGAGTTTGAGTGCGCCCTTGATGTGGTCGGCTATAACTACACGGCGCGCTGGGGAATACGGGCCGAAACGCTCTACGACGAGGACCGGCGGAAATTTCCCGCGCGGCGTTTCCTGGGTACGGAAAACCCTTCGGCGGGGGGCGTACGCGGTAACTATGAAAAAAAGAGCGAACATCCCTTTATGCCGTCCTATGACCGGCTCACCCTGAACCACGAATTCCTGTGGCGCTATACAGCGAGCCGTGATTTTGTAGCCGGTGATTATTTCTGGACAGGCATTGATTACCTGGGCGAAACACGCTGGCCGGCGCACGGCGCGGGAAGCGGACCTATCGACACGGCCGGTTTTCCCAAGGATACCTTCTACTACTTCCGCAGCATCTGGAACAAGGACGATACGACCCTGCATATCTGCCCCCACTGGAACTGGGCCGGCCGTGAAGGGGAGTTTATCACCGTCATCGGTTATACCGATTGCGACGAAGTGAGCCTTTACCTGAACGGGCGCCTTATCGGGACCAAGGGCTACGATTGCCCGAATGTGGGCCACGCCGGGGCCTGGAATATCCTGGCCCGGAACACGCGGCCCACCACCCACGATCTCCACCTTTCCTGGGATGTCCCCTTTGAGGCGGGGGAGCTTCGCGCGGTGGGTTATAAAGACGGCCAAGCGGTGATAGAGCGGGTTGTTAAAACCACCGGCCTTCCGGCCCGGCTTTTGGTCCATGCTGACACGGAAACCCTTCCCCTCTACGGCATCGCCCACATAGAGATTGGCGCGGCGGACCAGAAGGGGCTCCCGGTACCAACGGCGGACACCCTGATAAAAGCACGGCTGGAAGGCGGCGGCTCCGCTGTTTTGCTGGGTCTTGATAACGGGAATCTAAGCGACAACACCCTGTTCGGTTCCGGCGCCGCCGCGGCCGAACGCCGCCTTTTCGCGGGCAGACTTCTCTGCGTTATACGGGGCATTGAAAAAGGCGCGGCAAAGCTCGTTCTTACCGCGGACGCTATGGAGGATGAAACAATCACCTTTACGATAGGGTAATGCCAAGGGGGACTAGCATGACAAGAGAAAAAAGTTTTGCCCGAAAACTCTATGAAAACCGGATTATGTGGTTTATGCTTTTGCCCAGCGTTGCCTTTGTCATACTTTTTTCGTATGTGCCTATGGGCGGGATCATCGTGGCCTTCAAGGAATACAAAACCCAACTTGGCATGTTCGGCAGCCCTTGGGCGGGTTTGAAAAATTTTACCTACATGATCGTCTCAAACAAGCTCTGGCCCCTGACCTTTCATACCCTGGCTTTCAATTTCGCGTTTATCTCCCTGGGGATGATCTGTGAAGTGGGGTTCGCGATTATTATCAGTGAACTGCCTCTTAAAAGATTCAAAAAAACTCTGCAATCACTGACTTTCCTTCCTTTTTTCATATCGTGGGTTGTTATAGCCGCCATCATCCTGAGTATCTTTGGTTACGAAACAGGCGTTGTCAATACGGTACTGACTCAGCTCGGAATCCAGCGGATAAACATCTATGGGGATCCTTCAAAATTCCCCCTGTTCCTTGTGGTAGTGCGTCTGTGGAAGCAGACCGGATACGGTACCATTATTTACCTGGCCTCCATAACCGGCATGGACCAGGAGATGCTTGAGGCGGCGGAAATTGACGGGGCGAATATCTGGCAGCGTATATGGCATATTACCATTGCGTACCTGCGCCCCACCATGGTGATTATGCTGCTCCTCGCCATCGGCCAGATATTCCGGGGGGATTTTGGCATGTTCTACCAAATTACCGGGAGATCGCAGCTTTTGATCGAGGCCGCCGATATCATCGATACCTTTGTCTACCGTTCCATGGTGAATTCCCCCAACATGGGCATGGCCGCCGCGGCCGGGCTTTATCAGAGCGTACTGTGTTTTATTACGGTCCTGCTGGCCAATTTCGCCGTAAAGAAAATTGAGCCCGATTATACCTTGTTTTAGGAGGACGCGGACATGAGCGCGACAATTGCTGCCGGAAAACAAAAGATTACCGCCGACCGGATCGGTTTTTATATCGTGGGTTATATACTGCTCTTTGGCTTTGCCTTTATATGCCTGGTCCCCTTTTACCTGACCCTGGTCAATTCTTTTGTTGATGAAGGTACGATCATCCGGGAAGGGTATTACTTTTATCCCAGGCGTTTCTCGCTTGAGGGCTACGGTATGCTGTTAAAAAATCCAGCGCATATCATCAACGCTTACAAAATCACGGTCTTTGTAACGGCTATCGGTACTTTTGCCGCCCTGTTCCTGGTGACGATGGCCGGCTTTGTCCTGAGCCGGCGGGATTTTTATTACCGCAACCCGATGAGCTTTTTCTTTTATTTCACAACGCTCTTTAACGGCGGCCTGGTGCCGTACTATATTCTTTGTACCCGGACCCTGCACTTTACCAATAATATTGTTGCGTTGATAATACCCAGCCTGTTTTCGGTCTGGAATATGATCATCACCAAAAATTATTTTAAGTCAATTCCCTTTGAAATTATCGAATCGGCGAAGATAGACGGGGCCAATGATTTTACGGTGTATTTCCGCCTTATGCTGCCAATTTGTACGCCGCTTCTTGCGACCATTGGCCTGTTTACCGCGCTGGCGTACTGGAACGACTGGTATAACTGTATGCTCTTCATTAATACCCGCCGGCAGGATTTATACACACTGCAATATTACCTGCAAAACCTGCTCAACAGCGCTCAGGCGATGCAGCGTATCGCCGAGAAATCCGGTCTGCCGCTGGTCACTGTGCCGATGGAAAGCATGAAGATGGCGATGACGGTTGTCGCTACCGGGCCCATGCTTATGGCATATCCCTTTGTGCAGAAATACTTTGTCAAGGGATTAACCATAGGATCGGTCAAAGGGTGATGTCGGATTATCCGGTGGATAATTCATTCAGGGTGTAAACACTGCAAAAGTGTACATCAAATATTTTTTGGAGGTAGTAAAGATGAAAAAGATGATGATGATTGTATTGGCTTGCGTGATTGCTGTCTCGACCTTTGCCGGCGGCGGCAAGGAATCAGGAACGTCCACAGCCGGCGGATTTAAAGCGGCGGGGATATATGAAAAATATGATCTTGCCCAGCCCAAAACGATCTATGTTTATATGATAGGCGATCCCGCCAAGGACATAGACGAAATTATGGGTATGGCCAACAAGCAATATTTTAAGCCCCTGCTCAACACAGAAGTAGTGCTGACCTTTATTACCTGGGCGGAGCTTGCCGACAAGTATCCCCTGGTCCTCGCGTCCGGTGAAGATGTGGATATTATCCACGCGGCGCCCTGGAACAACTATGAACAGGAAGCGGCAAAGGGATCCTTCCGTGCGCTCACCGACCAGTTTATTCAGGAATGGATGCCGGCGACCTGGGAGTCCCAGCCGAAAATTTCCTGGTACCAGGCGCGGAGCGGCGGAAAAGTGTACGCGGTTCCCGCAGGCGACATCAATGTAGAATACAAGTTCCCCGTTATACGGGACGATCTTCGTACCAAGTACAACCTGGGCGAGCTCAAGAACTGGGATGACCTCCGCAATTATGTTTACACGGTCGCATCCAAGGAAAACGGTATTCAGGCTTATGCCGCCCCCGCCAGTACCATAGAGCTTATGTGGACGTATCTGGAAGCCCAGAATGTAAAATGGTCTTCGGGCCCCATCTACTATGTATGGGATATAAAAAACAAACAGGAAGCCAAGCCCGAAGATATTTATTTTCTGTATAACAGTCCCTGGTATAAACAATACGCCCTGGAAATGGCGGATTGGGCGGCCCACAATGTGTGGAGCCGGAATGTGATGAACAACACCATTCCCCAGCGGGACAGCTTTGTGCAGGGCAAGAGCGCTTCGATGTATTGGAACGGTTCGGTATTTGACGCGGGTAAGGAAATGGCCAAAAACGGTGTGGGTACACCCGGTTATTACGATCTTTCCCCGGCCACGCCCTCCAGCGCGGAAGTGTACAGTAATAATATGTTTGCCATTACCAGCGCCTCAAAGAATCCCGATCGCGCGGCCCTTGTCCTCGATCTTATGAAGAACAATATCCCGCTGCAAAATTTACTTATGGGCGGCGTTGAAGGACGGCATTATGTCCTGATTGGGAACAATGAAGCCGCCGACGGCCCTGAGTCCGCGGATTATGCCTGGGATAACTGGACGTGGGCCCTGCGCAGCCCCAAACGGATACAGCGGGGCTATGCCGCCGACACGGATCCCCGGCGAATCGAAATGGAAAACGCCTTTACCGCGAAACTTTGGGAGCCCCTGATGGACGGTTTCCGTGTTGATTCTACCGCTTTCAGCACCGAATGGACCGTTATCTCATCGTTGATTGAAGAATATGACGACAGTTTCCAGTGCGGCGTCTTTGGCGGTCAAACCGCCGCAAAGTACGATGAATTTACCGCCAAACTCAAAGCTGCCGGTATCGACAAAGTAACACAGGCATTCAAGACCCAATACGCCGCCTTCCTGAGAGAGATTCAGTCTAATTAAACGAGTCATTTAGGAAATATTTAGCGCGTGGGCCGCGGCACTGTTGTATTCTGCAATAGTACCTTTTTTTGGTTCCGCTGGTACGGGAAAGGCCGGAAAACACCCTGGTTTTAGGTGTCTCCCGTCCAGGCTAAACTTGATCCGCAGAATATGCGCACTAATAATTCTCGAAAAATTTAACCGCAAAGGGAGCTTGATACTGAGATTCTTTCATCGGTTTATGTCTAAAAAGACGACAGAACGCTCTTTACCCTTCTTCCCTTTGCGCGCCATTGCGGTTAAAATTCTTTAATGTCCCCAGAATCAACCGCGCCGGTATTTTCATCAGGGTTTATTTCCGCGTTTATTTCTTTGCTTTTTAAAGAATTTAAATAAACCGGTTTCCGGTCTTTGCCGTACCAATCCAGCTTGCGGGTAAAGAACATGACAAGCGCGGTGATGCCGAAGACACCGATTGATCCGAAAAGCAGCGCCCAATCTTCCGATTGAAGCGTAAAATAGAGAAAGGTATAACAGAACAGCATAACAAAGGCCATGAAGACGCTTTTCGTCCAGGCCCCCAGAAGCGTGCGTGAATAGAGGCTCATCATTGCCGTTACCGCCGATGCGGAAATCCAGTAAGCCGGCGGGAAGGGGAGATGTTCCGAGAAGGACAGCAGGAGCAGGTAAAAGACCACATTCCCAATTCCCGCAAGAAGGTACTGTACCGGATGTATTTCACGGCGGAGGAGCAGTTCCAGAATAAAAAGGCTTAAAAAAGGAATAATAATGAAGAGCAGCGCATACTTTACCGCACGGGTATTCAGGTTGTATTGGTTGAGCGCATTAAAAAAATCGACGCTAAAATATACGGAGTCAAGCTCAAAGTCGTCTGTGTTGTGCTGCTGCCAGGAGAGGGGGATACTCCGGCTTAGATGGCTTATCTCCCATTGCGCTTCAAAACCGGCATCGTTAATGGAATGGCTTACCGGCAGGTAACTCCCCTGGAATGAAGGCGCCGTCCAATCGGTCCGCATAGTGAATTTGCTCTCTTCGCCCAGAGGCACCATTCTAACTGTTTTTCCACCCTGAACGTTAAGGCTAATATCAAAGGTGTTCTTGCCGTCCACAAGCACAGGCGCTGCGCTGTGAATACCGCCTTTGCCGATATTTGTTGAAAATCCTTCATTTCCCGGCAGCAGGTAAAGAGCGCTGTTATTCCACTCCGCCTTTTCAACGCCGCGTATACCGCGCTGGCCCGCAAGGGATATAACCAATTCCGCCTTTTCAGGGAATATCTCCTGGTTTTTGTTAAGCTCTTCAAGCGTTCTATGGAGATCGAAGTTTCCGGTAAATTGTACGGACCCGGAAAAAAGCGGAATAGAGAAAATCCCCCGTTTTTTTGTTTCTGTCTCTAAGTTAATATCAACATCAAGTGTTGCAGGAACCAGCCATAAATTGAAAACAGATTCGCGTATTTCTATCTGTTCCTCGCCCTTCTCGTTTTTCTTTTTTATCTCTTCCCTCTGCCTGCCGGGTATCCTGAGCGCAGGCCCCATGACAAGGAATTCGCTTCCCCAGGAATCCATAATTACTTCTTCTGCTTCCTGGGCGCGGTGGCGACGCTCCCAGATTATATCCTGGATCATTCCAACAGGAATAAGAAAAAACAGTACCAGTATGGTCAGCAGGAAAACCTTAAATCCGCTGCTCTGTGTAATCCGGCCAATTGTCATAATTATCCGCTCCTCTATAAATGATTTACCGGCAAAGAACCTACAGGAAGCTCTAAAATGCAACCGGCGCGGTCTTTAGAGCTTCCCGCTTTCTGCGCCTACTAATGTTTTCGGATACAAAAAAGGCGGGAGCATGACTAAATTAAGGCAAGATTATGGCAAATAAATTGAGGCGCTATCCGCCGGTATCACGGGCAATTCCTATAAAGAATAATGAACTTGCGATATTTTGTACCGCCTTTGCCCCCGGCTTAAAGTTCCATACGCTTTGTAAAAATATCCAGGGCTTTTATTCCCGCAACCGTTATCAGGGTAACAATAGCCCCTGCCGCGATAACGCCAAGGGTTACTGCCGCACAGGTACGCTTACGGCTTAACCCCAGCATCCATGCGCCCAAAGTCCCGGTCCAGGCTCCGGTTATAGGAAGAGGGATAGCGACAAAGGCGGCTATCCCCAGCCAGCCCCACTTTTCAACATTCCCGCGGAGCTTGTTTCGGGCCCTGGCGACAAAACGTTCAAAAAAATTGCTGTACCAGTTCATTTTAAGAAACAATTTATGTAAGGTTGAAAGAAATATCCAGCAGGCAGGAGCCACAAGCGCGTTAAGAACAACAGCAAAGGGATAAGCGAAATACCAGGGCAGACCGTGCGCTATTGAGAAAGGAATAGCCCCGCGCAGTTCCGAGATAGGCAAAAACGATAGGAATGCTGTCCATAACAGGACAACCGGCATACTCATAGCTATACCCTACCTTATTTTAGAATAAGTTCCCAGTACCCTACATCAAGCCAAGTGTTCAGCTTAAAGCCTATCTCGTTAAACTGTGCAATTTTGGTAAAGCCGAATTTTTCGTGGAGCGCAACGCTCCGTTCATTGGGCAGGGTAATTCCCGCTACAAGCGCATGAAGCTCGGTTTTCCTTACCTCTTCCAATAACCGGCTCAAAAGGATGCTCCCCACCCCCTGGCCTTCAGTTCCATACTTTAAATAAATAGAAACTTCCGCCGAAAAACGGTAGGCGGAGCGTTCCCTCCATTTATTGACATAGGCATACCCGCTTACATAACCTTCTTCATCTTCCCAAACCAGCCAGGGATAAGATGCGCTAATTTCTTTGATACGGTTTTCCATTTCGTTTACCGAAATCAGGACGCCCTCAAAACTTACCGCTGTATTTTCTATATAATAATTGTAAATCGTACAGATTGAAGCTGCGTCTTCTCTCTTGACACTACGAACCATCACCGCCTCCGCTGTTTCTTATTTTACCATAAAAACCGGAAGATGCCTAGGAGCCTGTGGGACTTTGGAGGGATCGACACGCTGCCGCCTCTTCCGGTAAAATTCCCCTATGAGTACACGACTGGTAAACATAGACCGGGAAACGCCCATGTTTTTTCCGCCTG
>JAISQR010000074.1 GCA_031274035.1 Treponema sp.
CAACCCCGCCGCAGAGCGGTCGGGGTATGGTTGTTTTGGTAAGGTATTTGACTCAGGGTACATACCCTTAGTACCGCCGCAAGCGGCCGGGGTATGTACCCTTCGCAAACAATCAAATAATTCCCTGCGTGTATAACGAAATATCCTTTTGGTAATCTCTTTATCATAACCCTTATCAACATTTCCGGCATTTTTGGAGACAAAATAAACGTCATCATAGGAAGTAGATAAATCTTTAATGGAAAGCATTGCGGATACCTAGGCTAGGGCCTTTATATTTTTATGGTCCTTATAGTATTCACCGTGGATTGCACGAGCAGCCAACTGGGGATTGTTTGAGATGGTAAAAAAATCCTGTGAAAATCCAATAAAAAGAGGATGCTGCCCAATGACAATACCGTGAACATAATTTATATCATCGTTTGAAAACATGCCATAATAGTAATTGCCAAAAATATCAGAATTGTCTGAAGCGCCATCGCTCAATATCGGTTTTATCGCATGAATATCTATACATGCCTCATTCTGAATTATGATCCCATCGAAAAAATTTATATTTTGATCATTTTTTGAACAACTAAGATGAGATTCCGTATTATCTGAACAAAAAGTGCAAATCCAGCCTTTTCTTTGGAGAGAAAATAGTATGCATCCCTGTAGTTAAATGAACATTCGTATATCAGTTTTTCCATGAACATTTCAAGAACATTATTTGACAGGGACGTAAAACCTTTTGAATAGATTGTTAAAAAATCCAACATATTTTTTATTTATGACCAATAGGATTAAAAATTAAGGAATGCCGGGCCCTTTATTTTTGTCAGATTTCTGTTTTTTAGTATTTTGGGAAGATTGATTGATATTTTTATAGAATAGTACAACGGAATTGCTGTCTTATATATAAATATTGTGAGTGAGTTTTTGATAATCAGAAATATTGCCAAGGCAATAATCATACTTGTTTTTTCTTTATTTGAAATTCTGCTTAATTTTTCAACTATTCTGCGATACTGCTGCTTTGCATGACCATTGGTACTATTCGATCTATCTTCGCGGTCATGTATTGCTATGGCAGATGTACAAATTCCAACGTCAAACCCGTGAAAATGCAGTCTGTCGATATAGTTATGATCTTCGCCATAATGATAGAAAGAAGGGGAAAATCCTCCAACGGTCATAATGCATTCACGCGTGATCAGCCAGTGCGCGGCATTTACAAAGGTGGTCTTATAAATTGTCTTGATTCTATCAAAAAAAAGGTCATCAAGAAATCCATAACAAAGATTGGGGCTGCAATAATAAGAAAAATTTTTATCGAGCTTATCTTCGGCACGGTTCAATTGCATCGGGCTTACGATTCCGAAATTTTTATTAGCGGTTACTTGATTGATTAGTATATCAAATGTATCTGACTTAACCCATGCGTCCTGGTTTAAGAGATATATGTATTTTGCACTTTTTTTCAATGCAAAACTAATACCAATATTATTTGCACATCCAAACCCAAAATTTTTGCTTTGCTTTAATATTGTGACACCATTGTATTGACTATCTATAAAACTAACCGTTTCATCGGTAGAACAATTATCAACAATTATTATTTCTGATTTAACCGTTGATTCCAATACACTATCCAGACATTTCTTTATCCATGGCATTGCATTGTAGGTAACTATAATTACAAAGAGCTCAATATCCTTCATTCCTTCGTGTAATCCTTATATTTCACAACCTAATGTAGTTTTTTGATGAGTATTATGATAATTCTAAATAAGCAATCTCTAAAAAGTATATTTTATACCAAGTGATATATTGATATTATGAATAAATATGTATGATCCATTTGTTGTACGTTCATATTTAGGATTTATAATCATATTATCTGTTAACCCGGCAGTAACCATCAAAGAAGGTGTAATAAAATAATCCGAATTAAGACCTATAGAAAAAAGTGATTTTACATCCCAAATATAATGTTCTAATTTTCCGCCTGCCGCAGAATCATAGACTGCATTTTTATAGATATAATTATTATCGGGATTATTACGCATTATAAAAAGTGATGAATTTCCTTTGGGATAATATACTTGAAAACTCAAGTATTGGCTATTCCCCCCCGAACCAAGTCCACTTCCGATATATTGTCCTCTGTTCGTGTAACCCTGTTTTATAAGATGATGAAAGTAAAAAGAAGTTGGCCACTGAAATTGGAATTCCTGAGTCATTTCAAGCCAATTAAATTCAAAAATCAATTCTCCATAAACCGATTTCCTGGGGTTAACATTGACTATTTTTTTTATACCAAATGAATAAACAGTTGATCTAAATGGATACTTTAGCATTCCAATATATAAATCAGGCGGATAGTCATCTATGCCCAATTCACCATATACTGTTAATCCTACTTTTGGGAAAAACCATGAAGTGGCGAATGAGGCTTTTTGATCTTCAATGGTATTTTCATCAGATGGGACCATATATTTTAAATTTGCCCACTCCCATGGCACCAGGCAGACCCGGTTTGCGGATAATGTTAAGCCCGGCAAAAATGAGGGCGCATAGGCGAAGGAAAAACCATGAAACATATTGTGATTGTTTGACGGGTCATTGTCAAAATAATCGGATTCGCTCAGGTAGCCTACCCATAGACGAGCTTCTACCTCGCCGATATACCAGCCAAGCCAGGGCAGCGTTACGCCCTGGCGCCGCAAACCAATGTCGAATTTGGGATAGCTGGGGGCATTATTGGAATGGAGCATGGCATTGCGGTATGAGGGGCCAATCCAGACGGCCTGGGTACCGAAACCCGCGGTAAGGGTTTTCCAGGTATACCTGATTTCGCTGTCGCCCCAATCCCAGGTCCAGAAGGGCTTGTTGCCGAAACGCTGGGGGGCGTCGATGCCGACATTGTGACTGTAGCCCCAAAAGTAGCCATATTCGCTGTCATAGGTTGAGGGCATTATTTCAAAGGCCGCATTTTGGCTGAATGATAGTTGTGGCTTGAAGGTGGCTTCGATGCCGTAGGCTTCGAGCCTGACGCCGGTGGTAAAGCTTGTGTTGAAACCTTTGCCCTGCCAGAGGGCTCCGTCATTCTGACCATAGGGGGCGGCGGTGTTGACGGACATAAAAAGTTCGGGGCCGTAAATCCTTAAATTCAACTTTTCGAACAGCGTATAGTTGCCGACAAGGCGGTTATGCTCCCAGAGGTGCTCTGTCCCGGCCTTGATGTCCCATACGGAATCGGAAAGGGTCCGGTAGTTCAGAGTGGGGCGATCGACAAGTCCCTGCAGCGAAAGAAAATCGTAATATTCTTCCAGGTCCGACTTGAGGGCTTCCTGCGCATGAAGCATGGCGCCCATAAGCAGCAAGAGAACAGAAATACCCTTCATTTTATTTACATACTGTTTCATGATTGATTCCTCGTCATAAGATTAAGCCAAAACAAGATTAAATTCCAATGTTAGCAGTTAGCAGCCCACCACCGTTATATCCCCGCTCTCCGTCCAGGTAAGCCGTTCCTCCCAGCCGGCCTTGCCGGGACGGCGGTCAAAGATAACCAGGTAGGCCGGGGCTTCGGGGGCCACGCGTTCACGGTAATACCCTATTTGCCTCAGTCCCTCGGTCTTGACTTCGCCGGGGCTCTCGTAAGGGTGTATGAGTTTTATTTCGATAATGTACCATTGCTTATGATACTCCACCCCCAGGTCTATCCGCCTCCGCCCCGCTGCGTATTCCCGCTCTATCCTGCCGCCGCCGTTTAATACCCGCTGGAGAAAGGCCATCAACAGGAGATGGGGAAAGGCCTCCGAATAATTCATTTTTTCTTCCCAGATTTCCGAGTGTCTCCGCCAAAAAACCTGAAACTCCCGCAGCAAGGCGTCCATGTCCAAGCTTCCGTCTTCCCGTTCCCAGCGCCATTCCGGTTTTGGTATGGCAAGCTGTGCGCTGTAGGTCATCTCCCGGGCGATTACTTCCCGGTATATGGGATTGGCGACGGCGGGCATTCCATCTTCCAGGGTTACGAGGCCAAGGTCCAGACACTGCCTAAAGGTGTCCCCCGAAGCCATCAAGGGGTCAGGCTCCCCGCTCACCAGGGTCTCCATGACTTTGCGAATCCGGGGGTCCTCCAGACGGTAGGCCAGGGCGTCCAGGTGAGTCTCCCGGGCCTGGATCATCTGTTCCCGGGCTTCCAGAATATGGTCCCGCGTCACCGTTTCCCGGCTTTCCGCATCCAGTACCCGCATGGTAGCCCGCTTAAAGAGCGAGTTTACAATCCAGGGCTGGCCTTTCGACTGCTCCCACACATAATCAAGGGCTTCCGCTCTAATGTTCTGGCCTGTTTCCTGTGTCCGCTGGGCGAAAAGCTGTCCCACGTTGTCCTTGCTGAAGTTGGATAACATGACGGAATCTTCTTTTATGTTGAAGGGTGAACCGGGGTTAGGGGCAATACCGCCTTTGGCCGCGGTGACATAGTCTTTGAGATCCCTCATTCCTACCAGCGCTATAGATACCGGAAATTTTCCGGCGCCCCGGTCCGCAAAGCCGCTGCGCAATTGCCGCAGAAAACTAATGAGCGCGTCCCCTTCCATCACATCGGTTTCGTCAAAGAGAACGACGAGGGATTTCGGGAAAACAAGTTCGGCCCATTTTTGCATGGTTTGGTAGAGCAGTAATTCAGGATTTTCAAGGGGAAGTTCAGGAACCGGCAGTTTTGCGCTGCGGGCAAAACCGCAGATGGTCTTATGCAGGGTTACCATTGCCTCCGCCCGTTCCGGTATTCCCTGGCAGGCTTCTACGCTGACATAACAGGAAACGGCCTCGTTCCCATTAAACCGGCCCGAGTTTATTTCCCGCATCCAGCTCTGCAAAAAGGTGGTTTTCCCGGTCTGCCGGGGGGCATGGAGGACCCAATAGAGTTTGTCTTTAATGTAACGGTGTAACTGCGCCCCTACCAGCCGTTCCTCCGGAGGGAGCATGTAGTGATCTTCCGGGTTACAGGGACCGGTGGTATTAAAAAAACGTATTTCCCGTTTGGCAGGCATCAGGCGGCGCCTCCTTTGTTCGTGAGCCACGGCGGACGGGAAGCAAAAATGGTGAGCCGTAGTTCAGCATCGTCAATAAGGAGATACTCGGGTCTTTTCCCCGACAATTTTTCGCTTTCGACCACGATGATGGGGACCCCTTCTCCCCGCTTATCCATGATGTATGCCCTCCGGCTCCCCTCGGCGTCAACGTTCATCCTGCACCGGGCAAGGAGCGAGGTTAACAATTCGTTGCGGGCGGATTGGCGCAGGGGGAGGCTTTCTATGGTCATGGTATTGGGGATGGCGCCGGGTGAATACAATTCCAGCCTATCTTGAAACATCTGGAGGCGGATCTTCGATCCGTAGACGGAGTAATCCCGGTGCGCCACGGCGTTTGCCACCGCTTCAAAGACGGCGTTCATCGAATATTGGGGGAATTCTATTCTGCCCGGATCCTTTATGGCGGCGGTTTTCATGTTACCGCGGACAAATCTGCACGCATTTTTTATCTGCAGGTCCAAGGGGCCGGTAATATCCTGGAAATCCAGTTGATAGGCATCCTGCCCCAGGCCGTCGTAGCACACGGCCTGTATAAACGCATTAGGGATAAAGGTTTCGGGATTATCGGAGGCCATGAGCAGTCCGCTTATGGTGGGATGCAAAATACCGTCTTCGTCGGGGGCAATCAGCTTGAGTTTTACCAAAAATTCCTCATCGCTTGGGGGGGAGAGGGGTGTTTTGAACCGTTCCCACAGATCCTTGTTCAGGGCATTGATATCCGCGGTATGGACAATCTGTTCGTCAAAGCGGATAAGGCGGTTTTGAGACCGCTGCTGGAACATCCTGGATAGAATATCCGGCGGCATCTCGCGCTTTGAGCTTCCGATCCGGTGGAAATACCCGCCGGGGCTCTTATGGACAAAAATACTTCTTGGTATATCGATTCTTATGATTGCCCGTTCGGAACCGTCGTCTGCCCGGATGAATAGTTTATGAATGCCGCAGGATAAGGGAGGGTCTATAAGGTCGTTGGCGATATTGCGGACCCAGGTTTCGGTAATATCCATTTTGTCTAACGGCAGCCCGGTTATTTTGTGTGTCTTATCATCGACTCCCAAAACAAAAACTCCGCTGTTAGTATTGGCCATGGCCGCTAATTCGTCGGCCATTGAGTTCCGACCGGGGCTGGACACGAATCTGCCGTCGTAGCGCAGGTCCTTGGTTTCCATCCTTGAATCCTCGCCCAGGGAGAGCTGCTTTAGTAAACTTTGTCTTGCGTCATCCATGGTTACATGCTGCGGGAATTGCCGTCCGCCATTTTTTTGAAGGTATCATTCCTTGCGTATAATTCGTCATAGGTTCCGAAGTCCGCTACGGCGCCTTTTTCCATCAAATAAATGCAGTCGCAGTTTTTGACGGTGGTTATGCGGTGGGCGATGATGATGATGGTTTTTTTGTGGCCCATGGTATTGATGGCGTCCATGACGGCGTTTTCCGTTAAAATGTCCAGCGCGCTGGTGGCTTCGTCAAAGATAAGGACGGAGGGATCGTGGTAAAGGGCCCGGGCGATGCCGACGCGCTGGCGCTGGCCGCCGGACAGCTTAATGCCCCGTTCCCCGATGGAAGTTTCGTAGCCCCGTTCAAGTTCCCCGGTTACAAAATCGTGGATGTTTGCCAGCCTGGCCGCCCGGATTACCGAATCCATGTCGATTTCTTCCTGAGGGATGCCGAAGGCGATGTTATTTTTTATGGAGTCTTCGGTCAGGTAGATGCTCTGGGGCACGTATCCAAGGTTCATCTGCCAGTTCGAACTGTTGGCGCCGTTAATCACCGTCTGGTCAATGGTGATGGTTCCCCCCTGGGGGCTTAGGAGGCAGAGGATTATGTCCACCAGGGTTGTTTTGCCGCAGCCGGTGGGTCCGACCAGGGCAATGGAGGTGTGGTAAGGTATCTTCAGGCTTATGCTGTCTATGGTGACGCGCCTGGCATTGGGATAGGAAAAGACAATGTTTTCCAGGATGATGGCCGAATTAAAGGGCAGTGTGGTGATGTCTTTGGGGTAGAGTAATTCGTTGCCCGCGGGAAGATTGGTAAAGTCATGGTAGAGGGTTTCCACGATGGGGAAGCGGTACCTGATGGTGGCGGAGGCCCGGAAGATCCGCTGCAGGAGCGGCAGCAGCCGGTAGGCGCCGAAGGCATAGACGGTGAGGACCGGGAGGAACTGCTCGATTTTTGAGCCTGAGGCGATCATGATAAGGATCACCAGAATCATGCCGCCGATGGCGATGGTTTCGATCAGAAACCGGGGAAGTTCGTTGATGGCCTGGCTGTTTGCCTCGTTTTTTACGTATTTCAGGAGCGGCTCCCGGAGGCGTTCCAGAAATACCCGCTCTTTTTTCAGTATTTTAATGTCCTTTATTCCGCCGAAGGCCTCGGTAACACATTTTAAGCGGAGAAGGCTGTAGTGCTGCGATTCTTTACCCCGCTTGTTGAGGCTGTTTCTTAAGGCGCTGAAGATAAGGGTGTACATGACCGCCAGCACCGCGCTGACGGTAAGCGCCAGGAGGGGGTTTAATATTATCAGGAGGGTAATGATGCACAGGGATATGATGGACGAGGATATGAGGTTGAGCAGGTTTGTTAATACCCCGGAGACAAAAGAATCGACGCTTTCAAGGTTGCGGAGAAGCAGGGCGGAATTGTGATCCAGAAAATACCTATAAGGCTGCCGCAAATATTTTTCGAAAAGCCGCATGTTAATTGAGTACCGCTTCTTTTCCGAATAATAAAAATTGATAAGGGTGACCACGGCGACAAAGAGATTGCTTACGACCAGGCAGATGATAACGATGATGCCGGTGAACATGATAAAATCATGGTCCGAGGTAAAGCCGAAATAGTTGTAGGCCATGCTGAGGTACTGATTCTGGTGGATCATGAGGGGGTTGGTAATGATCGAGATAAAGGGGCCGATGGAACCGACGCCCACCAGTTCAATGAAGCCGGTTATTAGCTGGGCTATAAACACCAGCACAAGCCGGCGCCGTTCTTTTTTGGTGAGGAGCTTGAGTATGAGATGCAGTTTCAAATGTTTTTCCCGCCGGAAAGATCAGGTTTAGAAAAAATGGCCCAGGCCGAAGAAGAATTCGGCCGAGGGGATAGAGTAGTCCCAGAAAAATTTATCCAGATCGAAACCCAGGCTAAGGCGGATATAGAGGCTCCGCAT
>JAISQR010000161.1 GCA_031274035.1 Treponema sp.
CATTATTGTTATTGAAAAAATATCCCTCGTTGCTAATTCCTTATATTATAAGGAATTAGCAAACATTAGCCATTTTTTGATATTATCAGCTGTCAAGATATATATTGCCGGGTCAGTAACAAGGCGATTTTTGCCAAGGAGGGCATTGAACTGCCCACCAGTTGGGATAAACTTGTCAAGGCCGCCGGGCAGCTTGCCGCGAAAGGCTATGTGGTTTGGGCCACCGATACCGCCGAGGGACTTGATGATGCATCCCGGTTATTTAACGCCGTAATTGAAGCCTCCCTTGGAAACGAGCGCGGAATTAGGCTGATGACCGGCAGGGAGTCGTGGCAGCAAGCCGATGTTATTAGGGCCCTTGGGTACTTTATGCAGGTTGCAAAGCCCGGCTATGCCCCGGAAGATTCCAGTGTGCTTGACGCCATAAGTGTTATTACCAAATATCTTAATACCGGACGGGCGGGTATGATTATTCAAAATGCCGGTCAGGTATGGAATAACATCCCCGGCAATGTTATGGATCAATTAGAGGCGTTCAATTTTCCTTTGACGCCCGGTAGTGTACTAACAGGGCCCTTTAATGAGCTGGACTTGACGAATCTTGTTTATGCCTCGGCTAAGGGCTTTAATGATCCCGCAAAAAAGGCGGCCATTATTGATTTGATCCATAAACTCACTTCCCGCGAAAGCGCCGTCCGTTACGCGGAAGAGGATCGGGCTATTGTTCCGCATTTGGGCATTACCATAAATCCCCAAAAAGTACACCGCCTTCAAACAGAAGCCACGAATCTGGCTTATGCCGCGAATTCCTACAAGTGGATGCTTTCGCAGACCGCCTCAAATGTGGTTGATGAATTCCGCCTAACCATTAACGCCGTCTATTTTGGTGAAATAACGTCCCCCGAACAACTGGCAAAGCGGCTTGACGAAAATCTTTACGGCAAGCAGGACTGATCCTTTGGGAGATCTATGAGAACCATAGGTCTCCCGTGGTTTTTATAAAAGCGAGGTGTCCCCATGGGAGGATTAAAATTTCGCACCGGGGTGGTGCTGTTCCTTGTACCAGCCCTTGTGTTATATGTACTGTTTTTTGTATATCCATTTTTTACCACAGTTCTATTCAGTTTTACCGATTGGAACGGATTTACCACCCCGGCTTTTGTCGGCATAAAAAATTATGTTACCATACTGACCGACGCTGTTTTTCAGGCTTCGCTGGTACGCGTGTTTGTGTGGGTCATTGCCGCATTGATTTTTAAGGTTGGCTTTGCCCTGGTGATAGCGTTTGTGCTGCGTAAAAAGATGCGGGGGATACGTTTTTTTCGCACTATCGTATTTATCCCTTACATTATATCTTCCGCGGCAATGTGCCTGATGTTTTCCATTATGTATGATAAGGAAATCGGGTTTGTTAATATTTTACTCAGGGCCGTCGGCCTTGATGGAATTATCCGGTATTGGCTTGCGGATCCAAAAACCGCCTTTGGCGCCGTAATCGCCATCCCTATTTATCAGGCTATTGGATACTTTTTTGTTATTCTTTTTGCGGCCATGCAGGATGTACCGGAAGACCTTTATGAAGCGGGCAGGATAGATGGTACTAATTCGCTGCAGGAATTCTTTTATATTACCCTGCCGATGATCTGGAAAACTTTGGCCGTGTGTATTACCCTTTCTATCAATGGCACTTTCCAGAATTATGATTATATCTTTATTTTGACCTACGGGGGACCGAATCATGCAAGCGAGGTTCCGGCAACCTATATGTATAAGGCGCTCTTTACCCGCAGTGAATATGGTTTCGGCGGCGCGGCGGCCATGGTAATCTTTGTTTGTGTGCTGGCGCTGACCATCTTTGTACGGAAAACGGCGGCATCCTGTTTTTCGACGGAATAAGGAAGAAGAATGATAAAACGAACCTATTCTTTTTATATAGGACAGTCATGTAAGGCGCTGTTTCTTGTCCTGCTGGTATTTCTTTCGCTGTTTCCGATTTATTGGACCGCGGTTAATTCCTTTCGTACCAATACCCAAATATACAGCCGTTTTCGCTTTTTCCCTGAACAGTTGAATTTTAACGCATATACAGGGCTTTTTAAGAGCAAAACCATCCTGGTTTCCCTCTTTAATTCTTTTATTGTTACCGGATCTGTAATGGTATTTTCCACCCTGGTGGTACTGTTGGCTTCTTATGCTTTGGGTATTTACCGGTTCCGCTTTGGCGCTTTTATATATCTCGCCTTTGTGGCGGCCATGTTTATCCCATCGGGAACAACCATGGGAACAATTTACAAACTAATGGGATCCATGCATCTGCTGGGCTCCCGTACCGGGGTCATCCTCATATATATCAGCAGCCGCTTGGCTTTATCGATCTTCCTGATGACCGCCTTTATGCAGACCATCCCTCTTGCGGTAGAAGAAGCCGCTATAATTGATGGCTGTAATTCCTGGTCTTTATTTTCAAGGATTATTGTCCCCCTCAGTCAAAATGGAATCATGGTGATTCTGATCCTGACCTTTATAAACGTGTGGAATGAATATATATGGGCGATGATTATGCTGCCCTCCAGATCTCTAAGAACCTTGACCGTAACCTTGGCGTCCTATTTTAAGACCGAATTTACTACCGATTATGCCTTTCTTTCGGCAGGTGTGGTGCTTGGTATGCTGCCGATTCTGGTTGTGTATCTGCTTTTACAGGAACGGATAATTGACGGCTTGGTGGCTTCCGCGGTAAAAGGATAGGGGAAAGATATGTATATATTCCCAAAGATCCGGGGAGGAGAAGTTTCCTGGGATGCCCTGGTTTTCGGGCACCTCTTTTGGAACCGGTATTTTGGCGAAACCCCGGAAAACCCTCCCCGGGGTATACCATCTACATGCAGTTCAATATTGATCAGGGGTAAAGAGGATAATGGGCAGGATTATTGCCTTGTGGTTGATCCTACTACCAGGCATAGCGCCGAAGAATACTATTTCGATCTTAACCGCCGTACCGGACTGTCTCCCGGGGCCGTTACCCACTGTTTTACTACCCATCATCATTTTGATCACTGGAACGGATTAAAATATTTTCCCCGGGCGCAGTGGCTTACCGGAGCGGGCAACGCTTCTTTGATTGCCGGGGCGGTGAAGGAAGCCGCCGGCCGGGATCCGGGGGACGGGTTATCCCCGCTTATCCCCGCGGAACGGATTCGAGAAGTTTCCGGCGAATTTCTCCCGGGCGTTTATGCCCTGCCTCTGCCCGGTCATACGGCCGCCCTGCACGGAGTCGCCTTTATGTCCGGGGGCAGACGGATACTTGCCGCGGCGGACGCGGTAATGACCAAGTATCATTTTGCGGATAGGGTTACAGAATTTCAGCCTGATGCAGAAATGCGGTTAAAGGCCGCGGAAACCATTACGAATATTGCCGAAAGCTTTCATATTATAATTCCCGGCCATGATACTATGATTGTCCTCTAAGGGCACTCATATCAATCGGTGGCGGCGGTACAGGAATCCGCGAAAGCCGCGGTGCGGATTCCCCTCAAATACGTCAACGGCATGATGTACTATCCCTGGGACGAAACCTTTGTTTACGAGATTCACACCACGCCTTACCGGACAACGGACATTCAGCTTGAGCCGGGGGAACAGGTGCTGGAAATGCCGTTCCTGTCCGAGGAGAAAGTCTGGGAAATCGGCGCCGGGGTGTCGCGAAAAAACGGTCAGG
>JAISQR010000242.1 GCA_031274035.1 Treponema sp.
CAATATCCAGAACTCGGTTAAAACTGCGGATCATGATTTTTCTCAGGGTTTCGTTGATCTGAACTTCATCCCACATGAGGTTCTGTATATTCTGTACCCATTCAAAGTAGGAAACCACCACGCCCCCCGCATTGGCCAGTATATCGGGAATCACCGGAATATGTCGTTCTTCAAATACCGCGTCGGCTTCCACCGTGGTGGGGCCGTTTGCTCCCTCGATGATAAGCTTAGCCTTTACTTCATGGGCGGTTTTCGCGGTAATCTGATTCTGCAAAGCGCAGGGGATAAGTATATCGCAGTCACAGGATAAAAGCTCCTCATTGGAGATTTGTACCATTCCTTCCCCGGAATAGCCCTTCAATAAGTTTGAATGGGAGGCGGTATAGCGGAGTACTTCCTCAATATCCAGGCCGTTTTTGTTGTAACGGCCCCCCGTAATATCGCTTACCGCTATAACCCTGTATCCCCCCTGACTGAGGAGCCGCGCCGTCACTCCGCCCACATTTCCCAATCCCTGAACGGCAATTTCCTTTCCCCCACGATTAAAGTACCTGCAAGCCTCTTCGGTGATAAGGCTTACCCCTCTGCCGGTGGCCTCGCTTCTACCCAAAGAACCGCCTGCCTCCAGGGGCTTCCCGGTTACCACACCGGGAACCGTATAACCTGAAAACATGCTGTAGGTATCCATGATCCAGCCCATTATTTCGGCGTTGGTATTGATATCAGGGGCGGGTATATCCTTTTCCGGCCCGATAAGGGGAAGGATCATGGCGGTGAAACGCCGAGTCAGCCGTTCAAGTTCCCCCTTCGACAGCTCCGCGGGATCAACTTTAACCGCTCCCTTGGCCCCGCCGTAGGGAATATCCACAACGGCACATTTCAGGCTCATCCAGGCAGCTAGGGCCTTCACCTCGTCGATATCGACATGGGGATGGTAGCGCGTATTCCCCCCTTACAGGGACCACGGGAACTGGAATGTTGAACCCGGTAACCCTCAAATACCCGTATCCTGCCGTCGTCCATCTTTACCGGGATAGATACCTTCAATTCCCGCTCAGGATACTTGATAAGCTCATATTCGTTAGGTTCGAGGGCAAGTTTCTGCGCCGCCGCCTCAAGTACACTGAGCATATTATTATACGGATTGTACTGTTCCATAGGACCTCCGTAATTACCATAACCCTCTCTTCATTATTTGTAAAGCATAAATGTATAATTGACATATAATATGACTATTTAAGTAAACTTAATTATGAAAATTAAGTATTTTTTTCGTTTTTTTTCATAATTATACTTGACAAATAGAAATTCCCATGGTTAACTAAGACAGATTTTGATCAAGAAAATTAAAGAATGGTGAGGGAATAGAATGTCAGAAAAACTTGCAATTTACGGCGGCCCCAGAGCCAAAACCACGCCGAATATTCCGATGTACCCCGGCGGACTGGAAATCGGAGACGAAGAGAAGAGGCAGGTTTTGGAAGTTCTGGATAACAAATATTTGTTCCGTTACTATGGGCCGGCAAACGTCGAGTCCAAGGTTAAGAAACTTGAGGAAAACTTTAAAAAACGTTACGGTGCCAAATACGCCCTGGCTACCTCTAACTGTACCGGCGCGTTGATCTCGGCGTTAATCGCCTGCGGCATTGCTCCCGGCGACGAGGTGATAGTCACGGGGTATACATTTTTTGCCTCCTGCGCGGCGATTGTCGCGGCAAACGCCATTCCGGTTATTGCCGAAGTAGACGATACCCTGACCATAGACCCTGAAGATATCGAAAAAAAAATAAGCCCCGCGACTACCGCCCTGATGATCGTACATATGCGCGGCGTTCCCTGCGATATGGACAGGATTATGGCAATTGCCAAAAAACACAATCTCAAGGTGATTGAAGACTGCGCCTAGGCGGCGGGCGGTTCCTACAAGGGAAAAATGCTCGGAACCATAGGCGATGTGGGGTGTTTTTCCTTCCAGTATCACAAGGTCATTACCGCCGGTGAAGGGGGGATGCTGGTTACCGGCGACGAACGCCTCTATGACCGCTGTATGGGATACCACGATACCGCGGCCTGCTGGCGGCCCGACCGTTTTGCCGAACAACGCTATGACGGAGAACTTTTTTGCGGTTCTAACTTCAGAATGAGCGAACTTACCGGGGCCGTCATGCTTGCCCAGCTTGAAAAGCTGGATTCCCTTGTATCAAGGATGCGCAAAAACCAGAAACGCATTGCGGATCAGATCAAAAATACCCGGGGGATCACGATCCGGCCTGTCCATGATCCCGAAGGGGATAACGGCGTCTGCCTGATGTTTTATCTGGAGAGCCGTGAAAAAGTCCAGCCCTTTGTGGAAGCGCTCAATGCCGAAGGTATAGCCGCAAGCGGCGTGTTTAACGCGGGGATTCCGGACTGGCATATTTACGCCCACTGGAAACACGTCATCAATAAAATGGCCCCCAGTTCCGTAAAATGGCCCTGGGAAAACCCATTCCACAAAGGTCCGGAGGTTCTCTATTCGGAGAATATGTGTCCCAAATCGCTTGAGTATCTTGAACGGGTAATCCATCTGGACATCCCGCCGCAGATGACCGACGAGGACTGCGATATGATCGCCGGAGGCATTAATAAAGTAGCCGAAGTCCTGCTGTGAGCTAAAGGCGGCAGGCGGATAAAAAACCAGGAGGGTGAAATGAAGTATTCCCTTTGTATTGAACCGGTTTTTGAAAATGTTGATTTTTATGACCGCATCAAACTGGCCGCAGAGGCGGGACTGGATGCGGTAGAATTTTGGGACCCCTCAAACAGGGACTGCGCAAAATTCGGTAAAATTGCCCAACAGGAAAAAGTAAAGGTCGCAATCTGCTGCGCCTGGGACGCCTGGGGCAACCGCCTGAACGAAGATCCCCGGGCAGTAATAGAAAATATCCGCCGGACCATACCGAAGCTAAGGGAAATGGACTGTCATGCCATGATTGCCCTTTCGGGAGACGTTGAGGGAAAAGCCGACAGCCAGAAAAACATTTTAATTGATAATCTCAAGCGGGCCGCGGAAATCGCGGAGAAGGAGAAGGTAACCATCTGCGTCGAGGCCCTCAATTCCTTACGAGATCACAAGGGGTATTACCTGGATTCAAGCTATGTGGGATTTGAAATTATCAAATCTGTGAACAGCCCGTATATCAAACTCCTCTATGATATCTACCATATGCAGATCATGGATGGTAATATTATTGAAAACATCACAAAGAACAGCGCCTATATAGGGCACTTCCATTCTGCGGGCGTGCCGGGCCGCAATGAACATCAGAACGGCGAGATCGATTACGGAAATGTGCAGAAGGCGATAGAAAAAACCGGCTATGACGGATATTTCGGCCTTGAGTATTGGTCCACCTATGATCCGGAAAAATCCTTGGGGGATGTTTTAGCGTATTTAAAGAAGAGGTGAAATTCTCAAAGTAACCGGAAGATAAGGAGACAATATGAAACTTGAACGATTCAGAGTTCTTTCCGATGCGGATCGTGCCATGGTACACAAGGCAACCATTGAAGTGTTGTCCACCGTTGGAATAAGGGTTCACAGCCCCCGGGTATTGCAGCTTTTGGAGAAGGCGGGGGCAAAGGTTGACGGCTCGGCAAAAACGGCGCTGTTGCCCGAAGCTCTTGTCGACAAGTGCCTAAAAAGCGTTCCCAAAACATTTTCGATTTTTGATCGCAAGGGCAAACGCGAATATACCATTGGAGACAGGAAGCCCAAATTTGCGGCCGGACATAACGCCGTCTTTATGGTAGATCCGCACGATGAAAAACGGGTGTATGCCAAAGTCAGCGATATTGATGAATACGCGGTACTGGTGAATATGATGGAGAATATTGACATTGTCGGCGTTCCCCTCAATCCTCAGGATGTGCCGGCCAAATCCACGCTACTCCATGCGATGAAGTCCCTTTATGAGTATACCGACAAGCCGCTGTATTTCTCGACGGAATCAAGCGGCATTAACGCGGCGATAGTCGATATGATGAAGGCCGCTTCGGGGGGGAAGAGTATACGCGAATATCCATCTGCTATTGGGCAGCTTTCCCCGACAAGCCCGCTTTACTGGGAAGAGGGGGCTTCAGAAGCGGCGGTTAAATTGGCGGAAGATTTTGTGCCCCTGGTTTTGCTGCCGGAACCCCAATCGGGGGTCAGCGCACCCTACTCCGTGGCGGGTCTCCTTACGATACATAATACCGAAGTGGTAAGCGGCATTGTCATTGCCCAGAGCGCATCGCCGGGATCTCCCCTCGTATACGGCTCTTCCTGGACTACTTTTGACATGAAACGCGGCAAAGCGATTATTGGAAGCCCGGAGACGAATTTACTGAGGATTGCGGGCTGTGAAATGGCGGATTTTTACGGAATTCCCTCTCATACTACAGCTCCGAATACCGATGCCAACGCCCACGATCAGCAAATGGCCTGGGAAAAAGCGTTGAGCTCCTTTTGTTCAGCCGGCGTCGGCAACGATATTATTATGAATTCAGCCATGTTTGCCACAGGCCTCAGTGTCAGCCATGCGCAGCTTCTTCTGGATAATGAAGTCAACGCTTATATCGCACGCATGTGCAGGGGTATTGACGTAAATCCCGAAAGTATTGATGTAAAATCAATTCAAAGGGTTGGTCACGGCGGCCTTTACATGGAGGAAGAGTTAACCTTCAAAAACCTAAGAACCGGAGAATTTCATGAATACGGACTGCCTAATTCCAACAGTTATGATGAATGGATGGTCGGCGGCGCCAAAAGCAATGTGACGCTTGCCGCGGAAAAGGCCGCCGAGTTACTGAAGGGGAAGCGTGAAAAACGCTTGGGAACTCAGGAAATTGCGGATATTGACGATGTTATTCACCGGTTTGAGGCGGCCCAGAAAAACGGCTGATATGTAAAACCCCTTGGGTATCTGCCCAGGGTTATAGTATAGACAGAAAGGAGTGGAAAAATGAAAAGAAGTCTGATGATTTTGGCGTGTATTATCGTCACGGTTGGTTTTCTGGGATGCGGCAAAGCGTCGGAAAATCAAGAATCCTCAAAACCGGTTATAGGCATTTCGATGCCTACCAAAGAACAGCCAATCTGGGCGGCTTATGGCGTTCGGCTGGTTGAAGCCTTCGAAAATGCGGGCTACAAAACTATAATTGAGTTTGCCGAAGATGTACCGGAAAGACAGATTTCGCAGCTTGAAAACATGATTACCCGGGGAGCTAAGTATTTGGTTATTGCAGCGGTAGACACCTATTCGCTCACGGATATCTGTCAAAAGGCAAAAGAGGCGGATATTAAGGTCCTTTCCTGTGATCGTTTGATCATGAATACGACAAATGTAGATTACTATGTCACCTTTGACTTGATCCGAATGGGTGAATTACTGGGTGAAGCGATAGAACGGGGTCTTAAGCTTAAAGAAGGAGCGGCAGGGCCTTTTACCCTCGAGATTTTTTCAGGAAGTCCCGACGATTCCAACAGTGTGCCTTTTTATGAAGGAGCCATGAATATCCTTAGGAAATACCTGGATAACGGTACGCTGGTTGTTAGAAGCGGCCAGGTAGATCTTTCCGTAAACGGCATTCTTAAATGAGATTCGGCGACAGCCCAGTCGCGGATGGATAATATTCTGGGGGCCTATTACACCGATACCAAATTGGATTCTGTACTTGCCGCCGCTGATTGTTTGTCCATCGGCGTTATTTCGTCCCTTGATTCCTTTGGTTATGGAAAATCACCGGATCTTCCTTTTCCGGTTGTTACCGGCCAGGACTGTGAGCTGACGGCGATAAAATCCATCATGAGCGATCAGCAGTATATGTCTGTTTTTCTTGATCCGGTTGTACTGGCCGGAAAGACGCTTGGAATTGTAGATGCCATGGAAGCGGGTACAGAAATAAAACCTGACCGTACCTTCAACAATGATGCTTTTGAGGTGCCAACCGTTCTTTATGATCCCGTGATGATCGACAAGTCAAATTACGAATTGCTTATCGATCGTGGATTTTACACAAAAGAAGACCTCGACCTCTAAAGAGTATCATCTGCTATCCGTTCCGTTACTTTCCATTTAACGGAACGGATCACTGCTGTCCGGTTTAATCATAACAAACCCTCCAGAAGGGGCTGAGATGAGGGGGTTGTGGGCGGCGGTGGTTTGTTAGTCCATAATTCAAGAATTGAACTTTTAGAAAGAAGCG
>JAISQR010000243.1 GCA_031274035.1 Treponema sp.
TCAGGCCCGGCGATGGCGTCGGCCAGGGCGGCTTCCGCGGAGGCGAAAGGCAAAAGGGGACTGCGCATCGGCAGCCGGTTGATTTCCTGAATTTCGGGGTTTTCCCAAATGGGAGGGATAGCATAGGTTTTCATAAGTAATTCTATAAACGGGATTTTTTTATTGTCAATGGGGCTCCGGCAATTCTAAGAATAAACGCATAGAAACGAAAAAGAGGAAAATTTACCACAGACCACACGGACAATACGGACTTTTGGTTTGAAATTCTTGATTTTGGTCCGTGTCTGTCCGTGTTGTCCGTGGTTAAAAATTTCTATGTGTTTATCCTGGTAAAATATAGCTTTACATTTACCAATTTTAGGGGTATAAATAAGGATAGTAATTCATATCTATCTATATTAGGAGGATATTATGAAAAAAATCTGTATTATCGGCGCGGCGGCCCTGTTGGGCGCGGCGCTGCTCCTTGCCGGGTGCAGCAAAAAAGCTGAAACCACGGCGGCTCCTGCGGCGGCGGATCCCAATGCGCCGGTAACCATAACGGTGTGGTGCTGGGACCCCCAATTCAATATTTTTGCCATGAACGAAGCGGCAAAAGTCTATAACCGGGAACGCCCGAATGTTACCATCAATGTGGTAGAGACCCCCTGGAACGATCTGCAGCAGAAGCTGATCACCGCCCTTTCGGCCAGGCAGACGGCAAGTTTACCGGATATTGTTCTGATGCAGGATAACGCGATGCAAAAAAATATTCTGACCTATCCTGACGCCTTTTATCCGGTGGACGGCAAAGTGGATACCAGCCAGTTCGCCCAATATAAGGTTGGCGTCGGCGTAAATAGCGGCAAGACCTACGTAGTCCCCTTTGATAACGGCGTTACCGGAACCTTTATCCGCCGGGACATTGTTGAACAGGCCGGCCTCCAGGTTTCCGATTTTAACGACATCACCTGGGAGCGGTTTATCGAGCTGGGAAAAATAGTAAAAGCAAAAACCGGCATTCCCCTGGTCTCTGCCGACGCGTCCAGCATGGATTTTATCTGGATTATGCTCCAAAGCGCCGGCACCTGGGTGTTCGACGATCAGGGCAAAGCCTATATCAAGGACAACGCGGTACTGAGAAAAAGCATTGAAGTTATCTCGGAAATGATATCCTCGGAGATCCTTTTGCTGGTACAGGACTGGAACGCCTATATCGCCACCCTGAACAACGGGACCGTGGCGTCCACCATTCAGGGCTGCTGGATCATCGGCTCCATTTCCGCCGAAGCTTCCCAGGCCGGCAAGTGGGCCCTGGTGAATACCCCCCGGCTTTCGATTGGGAATTCGGTAAACTACAGCAGCCAGGGCGGGTCCGGGTGGATGGTTCTGTCCAGTTCGAAGAATCCCGATGTGGCAGTGGATTTTCTCAACAAGACCTTTGCCGGAAGCGTGGAATTTTACGGGACGATTTTACCCCCCTCAGGGGCAATCGGAACCTGGCTTCCCGCGGCGCAGGCCCCGGTTTACGGAGCGCCCAGCGAATACTTTGGCGGTCAGAAGGTCTATGAGGACCTCATAACCTATGCCGGCAAGGTTCCCGAAATCAAATACGGGATCTTCAACTACGAAGCCCGGGACGCGGTAACCCGGGCCCTGATGGAAATAATGCAGGGTGCCTCAATTGATACCGCCCTTGACACCGCCCAGAAAAACGTTGAATTCATAATGGCGCAGTAAAAACATGCCGCCGGTGATCCGCCGGTTTCTGCCCTGACGGATTCCGGAAAGGATGATGCCCGGCGGCATTTGACAAAGCTATTACCGGAAATCCCCCGAAAAGAGGATTTCCGGTTCTCAAGGAGCGGCTGTTTTATGCAACAGATGCGTCTTTCAAAAAAGTATTCCCGCTGGGGCTGGATCTTTGTAAGCCCCGCTGCGATTTTTATCTTTGTTCTTTGTTTTTATCCCATGGTTCAGGCCTTTATCATGTCACTCCAGTCGGGGCTTGGCAACAATCTGCGTTTTACGGGGCCGCGAAACTATGTCCGCCTTACCCAGGATGAGGTATTTCACAATTCGGTGATCAATGTTTTTGTCTACCTTATCATCCAGGTGCCCCTCATGCTGTTCCTGGCCCTCATCCTGGCGTCGATTCTCAACAGCGAAAAACTGAGATGCAAGGCCCTTTTCAGGACCCTGGTTTTTCTTCCCTGCGCCACGGCGCTGGTTTCTTCGGCGCTTATTTTTAAATCCTTTTTTTCCATTGATGGTATCGTCAATTTTGTCCTTATACAGCTAAAGATTATTCCCCAGCCCATAGCGTGGCTGACCAATCCGGTATGGGCAAAGGCGATCATCATTTTGGTTATCACCTGGCGGTGGACCGGGTACAATACGATTTTTTATCTTGCGGGGCTTCAGAATATAGACACCTCGGTGTACGAAGCCGCCCGCATTGACGGCGCATCGTCGGTTCAGCAATTTTTTACAATCACCCTGCCCCTCCTTCGTCCGGTTATTTTATTAACCACCATTATGTCTACCAACGGAACCCTCCAGTTGTTTGACGAAGTAAGAAATATTACCCTGGGCGGCCCGGGGGTTGCAACCATAACCATATCCCAATACATCTACAATTTGTCCTTTGTTTACAGTCCCCAGTTCGGATACGCCGCTTCGGTTTCGTATATGATCCTGATAATGGTCGCCCTCCTGTCCTTTATTCAGATAAAAGTCGGAGACAAGGTATGAAAAAACACATCCCCCTTTCAACTATCATAATGCACATCTTTATCATAATAGTCTGCGTGTTTTCCGCTTTCCCGTTTTTCTGGATGCTTTCCGCGGCGACAAACAAAAGCGTAGATATTATTAAAGGGCAGGTATTTTTCGGCGGCTATTTGGCGGAAAATGCCAAACAGCTTATAAAAACGGTAACCCTGGGAAGGGCGTTCTGGAATTCCCTGCGGAACACGGTGATCGGCACCCTGGTAAGTATATTTATATGTTCCATGGCGGGTTACGGATTCCAGGTTTACCGGGACAAAAACAAGGACAAACTTATGTCCGTCCTGCTTATGTCGATGATGATCCCCTTCGCGTCGATCATGGTTCCCCTTTTCAGAATGTTTAGTCAGGTGAATCTATTGGATACCACCATGGGATTCATATTACCTTCCATCTCCACGGCGTTTCTCATTTTCTTTTTCAGGCAAAGTTCCATGTCCTTTCCCATGGAGATCGTTCAAGCCGCCCGGGTTGACGGATTGGGGGAATTCGGAATCTATCTGCGGGTCTACTTTCCGGTCATGGCCCCGACCTTTGCGGCCGCCGCGATTGTAACTTTTATGAATCACTGGAACAACTACCTCTGGCCCCTCATCATAATGCAAAAACAGGAAAGCCAAACCATGCCCCTTTTGATTACCGGCCTCACCGCCGGGTACACCACCGATTACGGCATGTTGATGCTGGCGGTTACCATTTGCACCCTGCCTACGATGCTCCTCTTTGTCACCCAGCAGAAACGTTTTGTCGCGGGGGTGCTTGGTTCGGTAAAGTAAAACCGTGTAAAAAGATAGTCGAAATTTCGCTAAAACCGATATTTTTTTCTATTTGGGAAAATTGTCGCGATTTTTTTACCCAGTTGGGAAAAATTATCGGAATTTCTAAGCGGAACACAATGCCCTGGCGTACTCAAGGTCTTTTGCGTCAAAGGTATAGGGAAAATAGATATTGTCTTTTATTTGGGTGTACACCTCCCGAAGGTCCTCCCCGTCTCCCACAAGGTGTATGCCCTT
>JAISQR010000247.1 GCA_031274035.1 Treponema sp.
CTCTCTCCGGGCCGCCCTTTTTGCTAAACCGCCATCCTTGGCGGTTTGCCCCCCGAACCGTTCGGTTCTCCGGGCCGCAAAAAGTGTTCGAATCCTTCCCTCCCTTCCGACTAAAATAAAAACCCCGCCCTTTCGGACGAGGTTTTTATTTTGGGGAGTGGAGGATTCGAACCTTCGAAGGCTGAGCCAACAGATTTACAGGATCGAATGTTTTGTCTCAACTCCTCTTCCAGAGCATTAATGTACGGTAAGATGCATCATTTTTAGCATAAAACGGGCTTGTTGTCAAGAGTATTAAGGAGATTTATGGCGCTTTTGGGGACTGTACCCCGCTTCAAAAAATATGTTTTTACACAGTCTTTTGCACAGTGGAAATAGGGAAATTTTGCCGATCTTCGGGATGAAAATTTGGGTTCTAATCATTAGTTTGAACCTATTAATGCCCATTTGCAGTTTTCAGAACAGGGCAATCCGACAAGTCCCCGACATAGAAATTCACGGTATGCCCGACTAGGTGTCCCAGTCCTAAAATAACAGGGAGTAAGAAGGCAAATTCAAGGGAATTTTTACCAAACCATAAAAAACCCGCCGAATGTACTTATAGATATTCGCTTGGTTATTTTTAATGATTTATTATAACATATTTCTAATATATGTCATGCTCAGAAAAGACAATAACATCGAATTCCATCCTGCTGGTAGGTTTGAGTGCCTACTCACCCCTTGAACTCTTCAAAAAGTATATTGTTCTGTCATCTAATTTATGGTATTCTGATGTATATTGAGACCACCAAAGGTGCCGATAGCCGTAATTTGGAGCCCGAATGAAGGACGTTTTTAAGTTTAGAGACTCAATCATCCAGGAATATGAGCAATTTGCCCGTAGTTTTACCCGAATTTCAGCACAAGACATTCGAGAATACGTTGATACCGAATATAAAAAAGGGCGTTATTGGCCGCCGCCGCTTATCCAGGTCAATCCTAACTACAAAAAAAGCAAAACCATCCAGGAGTTGGTTTCGGAAGGGCTCCTAAGCCCTGCATGCGCTGATATTTTCCAAATAGGGAAAACGGAAGGAAACCCCAAGCCCCTTACCCTTTACCGGCACCAGGCAGAGGCTCTGGATATAGCCAAAAGGGGTGAACCTTTTGTCGTTACCACAGGAACCGGCTCAGGCAAGTCATTAGCCTTTTTTCTGCCAATTATTGACCATATCCTGCGGGAAAAAAAGAATGACAAAAAACCACGGACCCGGGCCATAGTTATCTACCCCATGAACGCCTTGGCAAACAGCCAGTTGGAAGAACTGGGGAAATTTCTGGCCGGATACAAACCGGAGGAGCAGCCCTTTACGGTTGAGCGTTTTACCGGACAGGAAGGATCCGAAAAAAGGCGTGAGATAGCCGATCATCCTCCCGATATTCTCCTAACCAATTTTATGATGTTGGAATTGCTTTTAACCAGATACGAAGATACAGACAAAAAGGTAATGGAACATTGCCAAGGCTTGGAATTCCTTGTTCTGGATGAATTGCATACTTACCGGGGACGGCAAGGGGCCGATGTGGCTATGTTGGTCAGGAGAGTACGACAATATTTATCAGCGGACAATCTTCTCTGCATCGGGACATCGGCAACCATGTCAAGCAGCGGAACCTCTGTAGAAAATCAGGCGGCGGTTGCCGATGTTGCGGGGAAGCTCTTTGGACAAAACGTTCCTCCCGTTAATGTAATAGGCGAAACGCTGGACAGGATAACAAATCAGGCGTTGTCCTTAGAGCAAATAAAACCTTTGCTGCAAAACCGGATTAAAAACAGAACAAACCTTTGGGAAGCAGAAAATGCCTTTATGGAAGATCCATTAGCCATTTGGGTAGAACTGACCCTTGGCATACGCTTTACCGATCTGCGGCCGGAGCGGGCTAAGCCTGTTTCGTTACAGGATGCCGCGGAAATTTTAGGAAATGATTCAGGCGTTTCCCCGGATGAAGCCTATAGCGCATTAACCGATTTCCTTATTGCAGCCCATGAAAAACAGAACGCTCATGGGCTCTTTGCATTTAAGCTGCATCAATTTGTTTCCGGTGCGGGTAAAGTACTCAGCACCCTTGAACCGCAAGGACAAAGAACCATAACCATGGATGCCCAACGGTTCTCTCCCTCAAATGAAAAAGCTTTTCTCTATCCCATGTATTTTTGCCGTGAATGCGGTCAGGAATATTACCCGGTAGAAAAGGTCGATGATATTTGGGAACCCCGGGAAATTGATTCCCCCATACCTCCCGATATGATACACTCCCTCGGTTTTTTAATCCCCGAAAAATCAGATTTGGATTTTAACGGTGAAGAAGACGTTCCTGATTACTGGACTGAGAATCATAAGGGTGATGTGCGGATAAAGAATTCCTTTAAAAAATATGTTCCCGGTAAACTAACTATTGATGTATATGGCAAAGAAGGGAGCGGTCATGATTACTGGTATATCCCCGGCCATGTACGTTTTTGCCCTAATTGTAAAACCCTTCACGAAACTATGGGGAAAGATATTAACCGGCTTTCTGGTTTATCCGGAGAAGGCAGAGCTTCTGCCACCACCATAATAACCATGGGCCTGTTAAAACGGCTCTTTGAAGACGATATCCCTCCCGGAGAAAAAGATCCAAGGAAAATACTTGGATTCACCGATAACCGGCAGGACGCCGCCCTGCAATCCGGCCATTTCAATGATTTTGTATTTTTGGTAATGATCCGCGGCGGTCTTATTGGAGCGCTTAAAAGGAACCATGGAGCATTAACAGAAGAAAATATAGCCGAGGAAGTGTTTAAGGCCATTGGATTTGACAAGAATACCATTACTGCCAAGACTGAGTATTTGGACAATCCCGATCTCATAGGTTTTAACCTCATAGAAGCGCAGCGCATCTTAAAATATGTTTTAGGGTATCGCTTAATTCGGGATTTGCGTAAAGGGTGGCGAAACAATAACCCTTCACTGGAACAATTAAAACTTGTCACCGTTGGCTGTATAGGGATGGATGAATTTCTCAATGATCAAGCGCTCTTTGAAACGGCACATGACGCAATAACGATATTGCCCAAAGAACAAAAAGAAATGCTCTTTGAAATCATCTTTGGCGAAATGAGAAAGAACCTTTGTATTCTTTCACGTTTCCTTGACAGCTCAGAACAGGAAAAAATAAAAACCAGAGCCTTTGCCAACTTAAAAGAACGCTGGAGTTTTGCCCAGGAAGAATACCTTTCCATTACCCGGTACTTACGAGTTTCCCTGCCTCCTCCACAATGGTTTGACAGACGGAATGAAATTGTAAGCGGCGGGGAACGGTCACACATGGTTCGGCTTATCAAGAAAAGCAGGGAGCAAATCTGGCAGAATACCGAATATGCCGAAGAAAGCCGTAATTGGAAAGAAACCTATTACGCCAATATCATTCAATCGGCCTTGGAATTAAGCTGCAAATATGGCTTTGTAAAAGAAGTCCCCCTTGACAATGATTTTACAACCTACTGCCTCAATGGGTCGGCGCTGATATGGTACTATAATGAAAACCAAAATGAAAATTTTCCTGATGGAGATAGTCCGGATCGGGTAAATAAATTTTTTAAACAGGTATATTTGGATGCCGCGCAAACCTTGGAATTACCGGAACACAGCCTTTTTGAATATGAATCCCATGAGCATACCGCCCAAGTTGAAAGTGATGAACGCATGATCCTTGAAGCCCGCTTCCGCTTCCAGGAACGGGACAAATCTTGGTATGAAGCAAAGACTCACAAAAAACTTCAAAGGCTCCCGGTATTATATTGCTCCCCCACTATGGAGTTGGGAGTAGATATATCCTCACTGAATACCGTTTATATGCGGAACGTACCGCCAACACCTGCCAATTATGCACAACGGAGCGGACGGGCAGGGAGGTCAGGACAAGCTGCAATGGTTATGGCTTATTGTACCACCATGAGTCCCCACGATCAGTGGTTTTTTAACAACAAGCCGGAGATGGTACACGGAATAATAAAACCACCCCTTTTTGATTTAAGCAATAAAGAATTGATAAAAAGCCATGTCCACGCAATATGGCTTTCATCTTTTCCTCTTGATCTTCATGAAGGCATTAAAGAAGTCCTTGATTTAGACAGTGAAGGATATCCTGTAAAGGCGAGAATAAAAGAATGTCTGGAAGATGTCCATGCTATTAATACTGCAATAATCCAAAGCCGCCGTCTAATTGAGGAAATCCACAGTACCATTGGGACAAATGAAGAATGGCTTTCCGGCGCTTGGGGCGAAAAAGTAATTAAAGAAGCTCCCCGGCTTTTTGACTCAGCTTTTGACAGGTGGCGTAATCTGTTTAAGGCTACTCGAAAGCAGATAGATTCAGCAAGCAAACTGCTAGGCAGCCATTTAACTTCAAAAAAAGAACGTGAAAATCTCAATAGACGTATCCAGGATGCGTCCCGGCAGTTAAGCATATTACTCAGCGCCAATAATTCCCAGAATTCAGATTTTTATATCTACCGGTATCTTGCCGGTCAGGGTTTTTTGCCGGGTTACAATTTTCCCCGATTGCCCCTTATGGCTTGGATACCGGGAGGAAAAACAGCAAAACAACTCGGTAAAGAGGACAAAGGAACCATGATTATCCGTCCCCGATTTTTGGCGATAACTGAATTCGGTCCCCTCAGTCTTATTTATCATGAGGGACAAACCTTTAGGGTGGTTAAAGCGAAATTGGACGGCGCAATATCGCAGACAGTTGCGGAAGGCGACCGGCTCCCCACACGGACCGCCCTTATATGCCCGAAATGCGGGCATGGGTATATAAACATGCCGGGTGAAGATGAACCCAATATACCCCGCTGCCAATATTGCAATGCTGAATTGCCTCCTTCCGCAAGGGTAGCGAATTTATATCGTATTGAAACCGTAGAAACAAGGGCGGTTGAAAGAATTTCTATAAATGACGAAGAACGCCAACGCCAGGGCTATGATCTGCAAACCATGTTCTGTCTGGATTACCACGAAAATAAAAAACCCGAAGAAAAGACATCGACAATTTTCTTGGATACTGAAAAAATAGGTGAATTGCATTATGCCCCTTCGGCCTTTATTTATAAAATCAACAAAGGCTGGAAACGGCGCAAAAGCAAACAAATCTTGGGCTTTGATATAAATCCCATAAGTGGTTTCTGGAGCAAAAATGATGACGCTGATCTTGATGTCCAGGACGAAGGCAGCGATGAGTTAGATACAAATAATATTCGCCCCCAAAAGATTGTGCCTTTTGTGGAAGACAACCGCAATATCATGCTCCTTACCCTTGGTGAAGAAGTGGAAATAGAGGTAATGGCTACTTTGCAGGCCGCAATAAAACGTGGAATTGAAATTGTCTATGAACTTGAAGAGTCCGAAATAGCCGTGGAGCCTTTACCATCCGGCGATGACAGAAAGAAACTCCTTTTTTATGAAGCTTCAGAAGGCGGCGCCGGAGTATTGATCTCCCTTGTCTCAAAAAATAATGAGCTTTCGTTAGTAGCGCGAAAAGCGTTAGAAATTATGCACTACGAAGTACCTGAATTCCTCAATAATGTTTCTGATTTAAAAGAGAAAGAGAGTGGATGTATTGCAGGCTGCTATCGGTGCCTGTTATCCTATTATAACCAGCCCGAACATTCTATAATTGATCGGAGAAATGAAAAGGTAAAAGAACTACTGGTTGCCCTGGCAAAGGGTAATGTAGTTCCAGACACAAATAATGCAAATACTTATGGGAATGCAGCCCTAACCGGTTTTCTCAATACCCATGGCTTTAAAATTCCCGATGCCTTTGATTACCCGCTTATGGATAATAACTCTGTTGCCAAGGGCCTGTATAGAAATGATAAAATTCTTCTCTATTTCAAAGCTCCCGATATCACTATAGAACAATATACTGCCGATCGCGGCTACCGTATTGTAGTGATAGGAGAAACCGAAGAAGAATGGGGCAGAAATGCCGGGGATAAAACAATACTCCCCAAGGTAAATAGGTAGGGGGACTATATGGCAGAAGTTGAATTTAGTCCCGGCGCACTGGTTCGCGCAAGAGGCCGTGAATGGGTGGTGGAGCCTTCGGATTATCCCGGCTGTTTACGCCTCCGTCCTCTGGGCGGTTCTGATGACGTTATACAAATAATACAACCAAAACTCGAAACAGAAAAAGTAGTCTCAGCCAATTTTGATCTACCCGATCCCGAACGTCCCGGTAACTATCATTCCGCTTTGCTGTTGCGTGATGCCCTGCGGATGAAACTCCGATCAGGGGCCGGGCCTTTTAGAAGCTTTGGTCATATTGCCGTTGAACCCCGTTCTTATCAGCTTGTGCCGCTCCTCATGGCGCTTAAGCAAAAAACTGTCCGGCTTTTAGTCGCCGATGATGTGGGAATAGGTAAAACCATAGAAGGCTGTCTTATTATAAGGGAACTACTTGCCCGTGGGGAGATACGGCGGTTTGCGGTTCTTTGTCCGCCCCATCTGGTTGAGCAATGGCAAACGGAATTGGATACCCATTTTCATATTAAAGCGGCAGGCCTTACTTCTTCCAGTGTAAACCGCCTGGAACGGGATGTCCCCCGGGGCGTGCCTTTCTTTGAACATTACAAGACCGTGGTTATCAGCCTTGATTATATCAAGCAGGATGGACACCGGAATGCCTTTATTCGGGAAGCTCCCGAATTGATACTGGTGGACGAAGCTCATACCTGTACCGTTGCAGGAAAAGGTCGTCAGCTCCGCTATCAAATGCTTAAGGAATTAAGCGCCGATGAAAACCGGCATCTGGTATTCCTTACCGCAACCCCCCATTCGGGAAAAGATGAAGCCTTTTATAATCTACTTTCACTATTACGCAATGATTTTATAAGACTTGCTGATAATATCGCCGGGGAAGACAAAGCGGACTTTAGTCCGAAAAACCTGCGCGATGAGCTGGGAAATTATTTTGTCCAGCGCCGCCGTATTGACATTGAAGAATGGCATGAGGGTAGTGTATTTCCCAAAAGAATGGTAAAAGAAATAACCTATGTATTAAAAAATGAATGGGGTACGTTCTTTGAAGATGTAAGGGACTATTGCTATAACCTTGCCAAAAAGGCGGAGGAAGAAAAGGGCGAAGAAGCCTCAAGATTAATGTGGTATGCGACCCTGGCGCTTCTCCGCTGTGCGTCATCTTCCCCTGCCGCCGCTTTTCGCGCCTTATCCAACCGCCTTTCGGGGATGCAAATTGACGCCGATATTTTTATGGATGAGCATATTGGCGACGGCGAAGAACTTGATCTTAATGACCAGGAGCCCCCGGCGCTCCTTGATGCGGAGCTAACGGAAGAAGGTAAAACCCTTAAGGCCCTTACAAAAAAAGCTGATGAATTACGGGGGAATAAAAAAGATCCCAAACTCCAAACCCTGGTAAGTCATATAACAGACCTTCTTTTGGAAAAACCTAAACCATTCAGGCCGGTTGTTTTTTGCAGGTATATTGCCACCGCCTTCTATGTGGCCGATGAATTGCGTAACCTCCTTCAGGAAAGATTTCCACTTCTTGAGATTTATGCGGTAACCGGCCTTTTAAGCCCTGAAGAACGGGAGGAAAAAGTCGCCGCCCTTCTTGATGCCCCCATGCCCATTCTGGTAGCAACGGATTGTTTATCAGAAGGCATTAATCTTCAGCATGGCTTTAACGCGGTTATCCACTATGACCTTGCATGGAACCCTACCCGGCATGAACAGAGGGAAGGCCGTGTTGACCGGTATGGCCAGGATTCCCGGGAAGTCCGATGTACCATGCTCTATGGTCAGAATAATCCGGTCGATGGCTTTATCTTGAACGTTATCCTTAAAAGAGCCCACCAAATAAAGAAAGATTTAGGTTTTATGGTTCCCCTGCCGGAGGATAATTCCCGTATCCAGCAGGCATTGATAAAAGCGGCGTTAATGAAATCAAAAACCGTTCATCAAGGTACCCTTGATTTTGGCGATGATCCCTTAAGCGCTATAGAAAGTGAATGGCGGGATGCCCAGGAAAAGGCAAAAATCAACCGAACCATATTTTCACAACGCCGTATCCACCCGGAAGAAGTAATGCCCGAATGGAACAAACAGGCAAAGGCCATAGGCTCCCAGGAAACGGTACAGCAATTTATGGATACCGCCCTTTCTTACCTTGGTTCACCCCTGGTAAAAAATAACGATGATACCTTTACCTTTGATCCAACTCACCTGATTAATAACGGCATTTCAGCAAAAAGTTTACAGGAACGGCTTGAAAATGAAAATTGCGGGAAGAAGCGCAAGATTGGTTTTTCTTCTGCCCATGGCGCTTATTTTATTCACCGCAGTCATCCTATCGTAACAGTCCTGGCAGATTATATTCTTGAACAGGCCCTGGAAAAATCTTCCGGCGCAGTATCAGCAGGTCTTGCAGGACGAGCTGCGGTATTTGAAACTGAAGCGGTAAAAAAAGTAACGACCCTCTATCTTATCCGCCTTCGGCACCAACTGGATTACAAAAGGGATGCGGATCTTAAAAAACTGCTTGCCGAAGAAGCCCTTGTTTTAGGCTTTCAAGGCAGCAACGCAACCGAATTGTTGGAGGAAGATACTTCATTAGACGCCCTGATGAATGCCCATCCCAGCGCGAACCTTTCAAATGAGGTAATGACATCGCAATTAAAAACCGCTATTGAATGGTTTCTTTCTCATAAACTTTTGTTTGAAGAAAAGGCCCGTCAAAGGGCGGGTCTTCTTCTTGAAGATCACCAGCGGGTCCGCTCAGCCGCGCGAGCCAAAGGGCAATACGCTGTCATTCCCTGCCTTCCGGTAGACCTAATCGGGGTCTATGTACTTTTGCCGGCGGAACTGTGAGGAACGGCATGACAGGAAATACCCTGCGGTTTCTTTCCGCCGATACCCTGAACCTTGAAGGCGCGCTTTTTACCGCTGATTTCCTTGAAAAAGCGGCAAAGGGCACTGCCGCAAAACAATCCAGAGAAGACTATAAACTCCCCAGGGGCTGGCGCTTCATTGATGAGTACGGCAAAGTATTTAAGACCGCGTTGGAAATTTGGAAAGACCTGAAAAAGAATTCTGCTTCTAAAAATGAGGCTGTCAAACTTATTGAAGAATTCTTTAAAGATGTATTGGGATATACTGAAATTGCAAAAATATCTCCCATACCTCTGGCGGATAAAGTCTACCCTATTACCCATATTGCGATCCTAAGCGACGGCGTTGCCGTACCTCTGGTTATCGCCCCTGACGCCGCAAGTCTTGACGAAAGCCTTCCCCAGTATAGTGTGCAGAGTACTGCGCATGGCACTTCACAGAGCGGAGGGACGCGAAAGAAGAGTTCCTTTCATCTCCTTCAGGAATTCCTCAATGCCGGTACTTATTCCTGGGGAATCGTGACCAACGGCAAAACTTTACGGCTCCTTCGAAAATCAGCAAGTTTGGCCCGGCCCAGTTTCCTGCAATTTGATCTTGCGGTTATTCTGGAAGAACAGCGTTTTGCGGAATTCCAAATGCTCTGGCGTATCCTCCATGTCAGCCGCGTGCCTGTGTGGGAAGAATGGAAACGCTTGGGAGAAGATGAAGGAACCAGGGTTCGGGAAGGTTTGCGCCGGGGTGTAACCGCCGGTCTTATAGAATTGGGGAGCGGCTTTTTAGAAGGCTTAGGCGAAGGCAATAAAAAAATCCGGGATGGGTTGCATGATGGTTCTTTAAGCAGAGAAGCTTATTTTCAGGAATTGCTCCGTTTAATGTACCGTTTTCTTTTTCTTATTACCGTTGAAGAACGGCAGCTTGTGTTTGAACACGGGCAAGCCGGGGAGCCCGGCACCGAAATACGATGCGCCCAGGAATTGTACCGTTCAGGCTACTCCCTGAGCAGGCTGCGGTATCGGGCTGCTAAACATTCCGGCTTTGATGAATACGGCGATCAATGGGAGGGAATAAAAATAGTCTTTCGCAGTCTGTTATCAGGCGAGGCGGTATTAGACCTTCCGGCCCTTGGAGGCCTTTTTAATACGGATCAGTGCCCTCATCTTGATGTTTCCTCTTTATCAAACCGGCGGCTTCTGCAAACCATGGTGCATCTGCGCTGGACCGTGGACAATGGGGTGCGTACCCTGGTAGATTACCGCAACATGGGGCCGGAGGAACTTGGTTCGGTCTACGAAAGCCTTTTGGAACTGGTCCCTAAAATCGATCCGCAAGCCCGGCTCTTTTCATTTATTGGGCTTGAAACGGAACAGCCGCAAACCAGGAAAAAAGGAAAGGCAAAGGGAAATACCCGCAAAACCACGGGTAGTTATTATACCAACGATGATTTAGTGCGGATCCTTATCAAAAATAATCTCGATCCTCTTATCGAACAAAGGCTTACCATTGCGGGAGACGGAGCAAGCGGCGATAAGGACAAACGCATTAAAGCCCTGCTTGATATTACGGTAATAGATCCAAGCTGCGGTTCGGGGCATTTCCTTTTAGCCGCAAGCCGCCGTCTGGCAGAACACCTTGCGAGTGAGCGGAGTGATGACGGTGCGATAAGCGAAGAGGATTACCGCCACTCCTT
>JAISQR010000323.1 GCA_031274035.1 Treponema sp.
TTGAAACCCTGGCGTTTAAATAAACTACCCTTGACGTCTTTGAGGGTGACTGAGTTGAAGTCATACTTATACCGTCCATCAATGGCAAAATAACCCGGTCCTACTTTGAATCCCATGGAGAGCCCCCCTAATATTCCATAGGTTCCCACAAAATCCAGGAGCGGTTTTGCAATATCTGTTTTGAGTTCCGTGCTCGCACTCGTAGTCGTTAGCTTGCTCAAAGGTATAGACACATAGGGACCTCCAAAGAGACAGAACATACCCCCTCCCCCTACACCAAGCCGGACCAATACCGGTATATCAAGGGAGGTATATGAAAACTCAACTGTGTGTCCACTGGTATCCGTTACCGACATCCCAGTATTGAGATAAAAATTGCCCTCAACTTGGAAACCGATCAGCGAAGATACGCTATGAGTCCCAAAATAAACCGAATATACCTGTTCGGGAAACAGGGGTGCGGCATTGGTTCCCATACCCTCTACTAAGTCCCCTGCTTGATTACCCAGCACGGATATACCACCAATACCGCCTCGTACCCCAAGAATCAGCTTGGTGTTCCGGGAGGCAAGCTGCTGGGTGTTTTGCTTTGCTTTTTTCTCCGCTTCCTTCTGATCGGTTATACCTAACAAGTTAGCGACCTTTTTGTCGTTTTTTATAGGGGTTTGATAAAACAGTTCAATTGTAGCGCTTTCCACATGGAGCGTTTTAATACTGAATTGATACAGGTCTCCCAGGGTGTCAAACTTGCCCGATGCAATCGATTGGGCACCGTATTTCTTTCCAATAGCTTGGGCGGATTCATCACTGACTTCTCCGGAAAGCTGAAAAGCCATTTCCTCATTGATGAGGTTGAGATCTTTCCGCTCAACCACGGTAAGTTTTTTGTTATTGACCAGTTTGGCGACTAGCTGGTCGATCACATACTCAGACAATTTTTCAGTGGGGGCGTTGAAGTTAAGTAGTATAATTTTAGTTCCTTGAGCCAATTCAGCTTCAATCTTTGCCTGAGCGCCCTGAATCGCCTTATCCAAGGTAATCGGCTTCTCATCTTTTGCTGCAATAGAAGCACCACTCACGATCAGCGTACACCATAGCCATATCCATTTCTTCATTGAAATACCTCCTTATTTATATAGCATCCTTTTCCAATGAATGTATATATCTTATACCAGAAAGTCTAATCGGTCAATAGAATTGTGCCTCGGTGAGCATTCTATTTTTTAATCTCTTGGAGTTTAATTCCCCGCTTTTTAGCGGCGAAGACGCTTTAATGCTCTCGCCCTCTTGTTATGTTCTGTGGGTCGAGCAGGAACCGCTAGTAACTTATTAAATTAGTCATAAATTAGTATATTTGTATTAGAGAGGAGATGCTCCTATGAAATGGGTTTTACTGTCGGTAGTTACCGTCCTAAACATGCTTATCCTATCCTGTGTAAGCCGCATTCCCGAAACTGAATTAAGTGGATCACCTGTTGCTCCGGGGATTACCGAAAAGACCGGGACTTCAGGTTCAGTCGGAGAAGCCGCCGCTTCTGAACGGGCAAAAAAGCCTGTGGCTCCGTTGAGCCTGGGGCAGCCCAAAACCGAGTCACCCAAGCTGGTTCAGACCAAACCTGCGGAAGCTCCCGCCCCACGAGGCTCTGGCTTGATTCTTGAGGGCGCCCAAACCTATAGGGTCGTACGGGGGGATACCCTCTCAAGGATTGCCAAAAGGTATTATGGCAACGCGAATGGGTATTATTTCCCCTTGATTATGCTTGCCTCCCAGAATACAGTACGGGATCCTGATATCATTGTACCGGGTATGGACCTGGCTATTCCGGATTTACGGAAGAATCTTGCTGATCCAGGGGCCAATGAACAGCTTAAAACTTTTTTCTTTGTGCTTGCCGATGATTATGAAAAAAAAGGAAAAACGGTAATCCAACAGCAGCTACTCCAGATCGCCCAATCCCTCTAGGTGAGGGCTATACAAAACCGGCAAATCCTATTAGAGTTAAGGCACGATTACCTTATTTGAGACTTTGGCGTTATACGGTTATATCCCAAGTCTCGAGGAGGAACCGGTCTACAGTCTGATTCCTCAGGTATATTTTAAGAAGGAGTATCATACTCAGTATGGAACAGCGGCGATTTTTCTTTACTTCCGAATCCGTCGGAGAGGGTCATCCGGATAAACTATGCGACCAAATTTCAGATGCTATATTAGACGCCTGTTTACAAGACGATCCTCAAAGCCGGGTTGCCTGCGAAACCTTCGCCTCCACCTCGCTGGTGCTGATCGGAGGAGAAATAACCACCAAGACCTTCGTGGATTTTCAGCATGTGGTCCGGGATGTGGCCCGGGATGTGGGCTATACGGACCCTGCCTATGGTCTGGATTATCAGTCCATGGCGGTGTTAGATATGATCCACAACCAGTCTCCCGATATAAGTCAGGGAGTTTCCGGGGTTGGTCTTGAGGAATACCAAGGCAAGCAAGGCGCGGGGGATCAGGGGATGATGTTTGGTTTCGCCTGTAACGAAACCGAGGAGTTTATGCCCCTGCCCATTACTCTGGCTCACCGGATCCTGATCCGAGCCACGGAACAGCGGAAGACCAAGGCTATTCCCTGGCTGCGGCCTGATGCAAAAGCCCAGGTAACCGTTGAATATGCGGGGCATAAGCCTGCTCGGATCAGTGCGGTGGTGGTATCCCACCAACACGATGACGGCATTGCCTACCGGGTCATTAAAGAAACCATCATCGACCAGATCATCAAGCCCATCCTGGAACCCACCGGCCTCTTGGACCCCAATACCACGTATTTCATCAACCCCACCGGCCGTTTCGTGGTTGGGGGACCTTTCGGTGATACAGGACTTACGGGCAGGAAGATCATCGTGGATACCTACGGCGGCATGGGCCGTCATGGAGGAGGCGCCTTCTCCGGCAAGGATCCGACCAAGGTGGACCGTTCTGCGGCATATATGGCCCGGTATGTGGCTAAGAACATCGTGGCCGCAAAATTAGCGGAACGCTGTGAGGTTGAGCTGGCCTATGCCATCGGCGTACCCTTCCCGGTCTCGGTCATGGTGGATACCTTCGGTACTGCTGCGCTTCCTGAGAAACGGATAGAAGCGGCGATTCCCCAGGTATTTGACTTGACCCCCGCAGGGATCATCACGACCCTGGACCTGCAGCGTCCTATTTACCGGAAAACCGCTACCTACGGTCATTTTGGCCGGGGAGAATTCCCTTGGGAAAAAACCGACAGGGCTGCGGAACTTATCCGTGCGCTGGGGTGATCCCGGCCGCATAGTATCCTATGAACGGCGCCCTGCTTCATACGTCCATCCGGGGGGCTGCGGAGATCAGTTATTGTCGATCCCGTGGCCCGGGCGGACAGAACGTAAATAAGGTCAATACCAAGGTTACGCTGCGGATCCGACTGGGGGACCTGGAAGGTCTCTCCGCCGGAGAGCTGGGCCGCCTGCGGGAAACCCTTGCATCCCGGATCACCGCAGATAATGCACTGGTCCTATCCTGCGACGGGGAACGATCCCAGAAGACCAATCGGGAACGGGCCTTTGTCCGTCTGGAAACTCTCATTATTGCTTCCGCCCGGCTTCCTAAATACCGCAGACCCACGAAGCCTTCCAAACAAGCCCGGGAGCAGCGGCTCCAGTCAAAACGGCTCCAGGGTCTGAAAAAAATGGCCCGGGGCTTTGCGGAGGATGATTAGGACCCCTGCACAAATAAAATGCCCTGTATAGTTTTGCTGCGCAGGTCCTTACCTATTCTCCAATCCACCGGTCATGGCAGTACCGGTATCATCCGTGAGGAGCAATGCTGCTCCTCTTTCAAACGGTTTCACGTGAAACAATAACCGTGCAATCCGTTACGCTTCAGTAATGGGCTTACACACCGCTACCCAGGCTTGGTTGCGGGAATATTCATTAAGCTCCTCCATAGAAAGTTCAATCGCAGAATTACTGCTGCCGCAGGCAGGGAATACCGTATCAAACCGTTTCAAGGAACTATCCAGATAAACCGCAACCTCTGCAGGCAGTCCAAATGGACAAACCCCGCCGATTGCATGACCAGTGTGGCCCAGGGTTTCTTCCGGGGAAAGCATCCGCGCCTTACTACCGAAACGATCCTTGTACTTGCGGTTATCCAGTTTCATATCACCGGCAATGACCACCACCGCAACCCGGTCCCCTTGGTTCAGGGCAATGCTCTTGGCAATCCGGGCGGGGATTACGCCCAAAGCATTGGCCGCCTCTAGCACCGTAGCGGTGGAGACCTCCATCTCAATAATATCCCCGTCCCTGTTCCATTGTTTTAAATAGGTCCGAACCTGCTCAATCGCCATACGCCCCCCTTAATGTACACTGGTTTTAAGGTATAATACCTAAAAGGAGTGGGTATGAGAAGCGCGCTTGCGAGGTCTGTGGTTATATTGCTTTAACGCTGAAATTCCTGCGTAACTTGAGGTACTAAGACCGCATGGCGTCTTTTGGGGCGCTTTTTTGCTTGCATAGTACGCCCTTTTGCGGTAAACTGGTCCGGTAAAGGAGACACTACGATGAGAAAAACACGGTTAGGAACGTTAAGCGCCGCGCCGGTATTTTGGCTTATAAGCCTTTTGGCCCTTTTCGCGTTTGCAGGCTGCCCTGGCCCGATCCCGGCCGATGATCCCGCGCTGGCATCGATTACCGTAAAAACACCGCCAGCCAAAATAACCTACACCCTGGGCGAGGCTTTTGCGTCCGCCGGACTTGTGGTAGAGGCGCGGTACGACGACGACCGCACCGAGACCGTAACCGCCGACTACGCTCTGTCGTGGAACGGCGCGGCCCTGGCCGAAGCCAGTACGGCGATAAGCGCCGAAGCGGGGACGAAAACCGTAACCGTAACGTATCAAGGCGAAACTGCGACATTCAACATTACCGTAGAAGCCGGTAACGGACCGGAAAACAAGACCCTGGTGTCCATTACCGTAAAAACACCGCCAACCAAAACAACCTACACCCTGGACGAGGCTTTTGCGCCCGCGGGGCTTGTGGTAGAGGCGCAGTATGACGACGAGAGCGCCAAGCCCGTAACCGGCTACGTTCTATCGTGGAACGGCGCGGCCCTGGCCGAAGCCAGTACGGCGATAAGCGCCGAAGTGGGGACGAAAACCGTAACCGTAACGTATCAAGGCGAAACTGCGACATTCAACATTACCGTAGAAGCCGGTAACGGACCGGAGAACAAGACCCTGGTGTCCATTACCGTAAAAACACCGCCAACCAAAACAACCTACACTGTGGGCGAGGCCTTTGCGTCCGCGGGGCTTGTCGTAGAGGCGCAGTATGACGACGAGAGCGCCGAGACCGTAACCGGTTACGCCCTGTGGTGGAACAACGCGGCCCTGGCCGATGGCAATACGGCAATTACCGCCGAAGCGGGGACGAAAACCGTAACCGTAAGCTATCAAGGCAAAACCGGGACGTTTGAGATTACCGTAAACGAGTCGCCGCTTGTCGATACGGTTATCCGTATACCGAATCTTGGCGCGGGCGGCCCCGCCGCGACGCTTACCGTTCCAGCCGGAGGCAGTACCGCGACGATTGCTATGGATAACTACGC
>JAISQR010000403.1 GCA_031274035.1 Treponema sp.
ATCCTTATTGCTTATCGGCTGGCCGGTTTCGGGATTATAGACTATCCTGCCCCTATATCCAAATATAGACAGTATTTTTCCAAACCACCCCTTATAGCGCAACCAGTCATCACCAATAGATTTTCGCATGGTTTCGACTTCGACGCGGGGAAGCTCTAACGCGGCAATCACTACATCGTAAATGTTTTTGAGGATGGGGGAATAAAAGGCAGTCCAGCGGTCAGCAAGTTCCTGTTGAATTTCGTATAAGTAGGGCTCCTGCCCGTGGGCTTTGCCTGTCGTTTCGACCGATACCGGGACGCCGAGGCTTTTTGACATGGCGCGGATTGCTTTGAGCATTTTAACCCGCCTGTTTGCCGTGTTTATGCCTGTTATGGAAAGTTCAAGGTTCATGCGGCACTCCTTCAACGGCCTTTTCCCGATCGGCTAGCACTTGACGCAGAATGTCCGCTAAAACCTCGCACGCCGGATATGGCATATCCATTACATACTGCCCCCTATAGTCAAAATGAAGGGGGCACTCTTCGCAACTTTCCTTTTCTTGCGCTTTGCAAAAACCATGAGCAAGAAGCGCGTCTATATCGGGCCGGCTGTCGCTCATACCACTATCCTCACTACGCGCCTTTTTGCAAGAGATTTTTCCACGGCCGCCGCGCCGCCCTGCTGCCCTTCCAATTCCCCCCAGGCTTCATTATCCGCCTCGGTTTCGCCTTCATCCCCAAAACCGTCATCTTCCATGCCCCCCATATCACCGAAAGGGCTGCCGCCCTGCTGTTGTGATTGCCAAAGTTGGGCAGTCTGAACATTCATAGGGAGATCGGCGGGATTCTTTATTTTGGAAAAGTCCAGCGGTTCAAGCCCCTTTTCCGCCCGTTTTTCATTCAGGGATTTATAGGTTTCAAGTTCGCTCTTGTCAATCTCCATCATCAGGCGCGGATCGTCTTTTTCATACCCGACAAACTCAAATTCAAATGCCGGGTTTTTGTACTCCAAAATCTGGTTAAAGTGCTTTTGCAGGAAACCAAGCATATCACCCAAAACAAGGCTTTTGCTTGCCTCCTGTTTCGGGCTGGTGTCCACGCCGATAAGCGGCTGGCTTTTCTGGCTGTGAAGCCCCAAGTCCTCCATCGAAAAACCAAACATGCCGACAACGCCGGAAAGCTGGAGATCATACCAGTTTCCAAACTCCATTTCTTTGTTCGTGCCTTGCAGGTTTACCCATTCAAACCGCCGCCCGCTGCTGTCGGAGCTTTTGTCTTTGCCGGAGGGAATAATCGGGATTTTCCACTGTGAGGATGGCGGCCCGCTTAACAGGTTTGAGATATAGTCCTCTATGTCCTCTACCTCGTCCGTGTCCGCGTCGCCGTTCAAAAGCAGAATACCACGGGGGAGCTTGTTCTCCGTAAAAAAGCCCGCATTGTACATGAAGGTATTGATTGCGCTGGTTACAAGGTCAATGGCTTGCTCTACGATTGAATACCCATAGCCCGCCTTTTCGATGTCGGTTCTAGGGTTCATGCAGTCAAAAATAAACTCGTCCAGGGCATAATAGGCATAGGGTATGCGGTTTATCACCTGCGCGTAACTCACGCCGGTTATATCTTCGCTGTCTGGTAAAGCCACTTCCACGGTCGCCGCGTCCACCGCCCAGAACGCGCACACCTCGCCGCCCCGCGTCCGCTGTATTTCGGCGGCGATCTGGTCAAGCTGGCAGATGTCGCGGAGTATCTTTGTGGTGTATTTGTCCAGATCGTCCTTGCGCTTACTATCCTCAATATCCCCGGTATGCAGAAAAAAATGCTCAAGGGTTTGAGCGGTTTTCTTTTCCGCGCCGGTCATGTCGCGCTTCTTTTCTACCGATCCTTTGTGCTTTATCCTGAAACCGCGCTGATTGTCCTCGGTCGCGGGTTTAAGATATGGTCTGATTTTCTTTGTAAGGTTCTGTATGCAAAGGTTTAATACCCAGGCTTTTTCAGAAACCCGCCGTAACACCCTGCACGATATAGTGCGCCCATACCACGGCGATATAGTCCTTACAGAGCCGTAGGCGTTTGTTTCAAGGGCAAGCGGATCAACAAAGAATGATTTTAGATTATCCCTCCGCTGCGGGCTTCCCATATACGACACCGGCGCGTGAAACTCCGGGGCGGCTATAGCCCCTCGCGGTGTCCGGTATCCGTTTTGCCGGAGCAGTTTTTTCAGGTCTATATCCTCATAATCCCCGCCGCCCTGCGCCTTTTGCATTGCCGGGACTATCGCCGGTTTCACCGGCACCGGCGCGGCTTGCCGCTTATACTTTCTGCTCATGACCTGCCTCCTTTCAGCATTTCCCTTAAAACACGATCACGTGACTTTCCACGCATGGGCTTTGCCGGTATATCCGCTGATGCCGCCGCCTCTTTCCCGCCATTTTGTTCTTGTTCCCGCTTTTCGTGCCATTTTTTGTAAAAGTTCGGCCCTGCATCCTTTACCGGCGATATGGCATAGTTCGCAAGCGCCCACGCCCAGAAACTATCGGCATGTCCTAAATCATCACGCTCACTGTCATACCGGAAAGCCCTGCCGCTTGTCGGTATACGCTTTATGCTGTGAATCTGTCTATGAAACTTATTATCATTTTGCAGCAGAAACTCGTGCTTTTCAAGCCCTTCCCTCACTCCCCTGACAAGTTCGTCCTTACTTTTGATATTGAACTCTACGCCTTCAAATCGCGTGGAGGTAAATTCCCGCTGTAGAGTCTCCGTGGTGTCCTCTCCCTGCCCGGTCCGGTCTATACAACCCCGGACTACCGGAAGACCGCTTTTCATTATTTTTCGTATCTGGTCCCGCTGGTATTCAAAAGTCTGATTTATCATCTCAATATTGGCAACAGATAACTTCTTACCGTTAGGAAGAAGCCCGATAACGAAAATCACCGCAGCATCGCGCCGCCGGGCAACATCGTATCCCAGATAGAGGTGAGTGCCGTGTTTCTCAAGTTCGAATTCCGTAATCAAATCATCAGCCGTCTTGAAGGCGTGAACCTCTATATCATCTTTTTTACCATACGGCTCTCCCTCCCCTTCCGAAAGTTCCGTAACCCGTTCATGATCCCTCATGCCGGGAGTATTGGCATAAATCAGATCAAGCGGTATATAGCTTTCAGCGCTGTCTATAAATACACATTCGTATTCCTGTTGAAAAGATTGAAGATCAAGAGCGGTAAACTCCTCTTTCAGAATACGCTTCCCAAAACACCGCACCCGATCCTCGGTTTCCATATCTTTAACGCCCGCTACCCGCGCTTCGTCCATGTTTTTACATAATGCCTTGGACTGCCACCAGGGAACGGTGTACCGTACATACCTTGTATAATCTTTTCTGTTTGAGTAAATATCATAAAATATACCGAGTTTCCCTAATGGGGTACTTCCAATGGTTATAGTACCTCCCCTCGTTATAGACGGTAATGCGGCGGTATAAATCATTTTTGCTTTGTTACTGCCGTATATGGCGCATTCGTCAAGCACAACATCGCCGGGCTTTCCCCGCGGAGGGCGGCAGGCTATAGAAATGAGGCGGCTTGTGGTTTTCCCGCCTTTATCATAAAACTCAATACTTGTTTTTGTCTCATACGCAATCCTTTTCCGGTACTTTTCTGGTATGCTGTGAGCCAGTATCGAGATATACCGTATCTTATCGACCGCGTCCATGAGGTTATAGGACACAAATTGCACCGTCATATTCACCACATCAGGGGATTGCAATTCAATAAACTTTTTTGCCGCTACCGCGAAACTAAAGCCTTCCTGCCGTCCTTTGAGTAATATTAGGAGGGTTCTTTGGTCTTTAAGAAATATCTCTTGCCACGGGTCAAGTTCCACCGGCTTATCGTTATACTTCAAAAATGCGTCGGCATACCGTAATGTTTCTTCCGGGGTAAACATTTAATCGTCCTCTTCTTCCGTTATCGTGAGATCGGGGTTCTCCACTATCTCATATTCTAAATCAGCCGGGCGTTTTGCCCTTCGCGTTTCCCTGATTGTGATACGCTCCATAATTATTTCCCGTGTTTCTTCCTCACCCGTGTCGGCAATGGCCTTTGACAGTTCATTGTCAATCTTGATTATATCGTTTAGTTCCCTTTCCCTGTTTGCCATAAGGTAGACAGGGACCGCCGCCGGGCCTTTTACATCCACTCCGTCTATACACATCCGTTGTTCCACTGTCATTTCTTCTAGGGGTTTGAGCGCCATTACTGACTTCGTGTATTCGCCGCCGTCTTTGCCGGTTATGGTGATTTCTTTTTCCTGAAAGTAATCGAGAGGGTCAAAAAATGCCCGCCGCTGTTTCAGTTCAAGCGCCCTCATTGCCGATTCATGCAGCGCCCGATGCGCCATACTCTCGTTTTTCTTAATTATTTTCTGGATGTCCGGATCGCGTAAAATATCATAAATTCTGGCCTTTGCAACACCCTCTTTGTATCCGGCCTTTAACGCCGCTTGTAAGGCATTGTGAAAACAGGGCTGTCCGGGAGTAACGTAATTGACAATAAAATCCCGCCGCAAAGCAGTGAGCTTTACCCCACAAAAATCTATGGCAAAGTCATTTTCTTCCGACTTTTTCCGACCTTTTGCCGCCATAGTCTTACGAGTTTTTGCCGGGACTTTCTTTGCGGTAGTGGTGGTTTTTCTGGCTTCCGCCGCCTTTGTCTTTCCCGGCATTATCGTTTAACCGTGCCTTGTTTTTTGATTTATGCCGTATTTTTCTGCGAGTCTCTTTGTTATTTCAGGGATAGAACCGCCTGTCATTGGTGGTTTCGGGGAAATGTTCCGCCCGTCCGTACTAAAATCAGAGCTGGTCCTGACCGTTTCCGGGCACCGATGCCGGAGGTGTCCTTTTATCATGCGTCCGTTGTCGCTTATGATCTCGGTATATTCCGGCTCTACTATGGCTACACCTATTGACGATTCTGTGTAACCAATAGGGATATATCTTATTTCCCGCCCGCAATGAGGACAAACACACCGCGCCATAACGCTATACCCCCAAGCCCTGCGGGGGTATAGCCGATACCAATACCGCGCGCTTTTTCCTTCCGCCGCCCGCCGCCCTTATGCGGTATCTCTCGATAAGCTCATTTTTCCCTCCGCCGACGGTTTCGCGGTAGTTGTTTATATCGCCGTCTTGGAAGTAAAGCGTCAAATTCCCATAAAAACCGCTCTCGCAAAGGCCGTCAAGATATGCGTGGATTTCCGGCGCCAATTTTTTTGCCATGTTCCCCTCCTCTCCCGCCTATTCCCCGGCGGGGCTTGCGGCGGCCTCCGCCTTACCGCGCCTGCTTACAAACAGGATTTTCAGGGCGATAAACAGACGGTTACGAAACTTGAAAGTCCGCATCATCGAGATTGACGCGCCTATAACCGCCGTGGCGTTCTCCTTAATGTAACGCATAATGAGCTTGTTCTGCTCTTTCCGCACGGTTCGGCGCATATTTTTGATCTGCCGTTCCCTTCCCATACACCTGCCCTCCCGAAGCAGTCTGCGAGGGGGACTGCTCCGATTCACGATTGAGATTTCATTCCATCCGAATGTTCGGAATTTTTTTCTGATATTGATGATATACTCTATTCTGGGAGGGAAGTCCAGCCCCTTCATCATTGTTACGCTGGAATTGAGTACCACATCCCAGTTGTCTTTCATGTAATCCAGAATGATCTTGTATTTCCGCTTGTCTACCGCATGGCGGACCCGTTTATACACGCTTTGCCGTGCCATTTTTTCTCCTCCCCTTAACTGGACTTAAATCTGTGACATGGCTTCCTGTTCAATGGTATCCGTAAAAACCATTGCCTTCCCGTATTTACCCTGTAATTCCATTTTATGCTCCTTTTAAATACTACCAGAATTATACTGCTCTTTCAATACGGGTTTTTCCAACCTAAGCCATTTGACAGTCTCTTCCCTAGTGTATCCGGCATTTTTCACGGCCCAAATTGCCACTCCCAGGGAAATACGCCTATCCCGGTATAGTTTCCGGGCTGTTTTTTCGACTTCTTTTTTTGTATATTAGTCATTTTTATTCTACCGCCAGTCTAGTCAGGATCAAACCATTTTTGGAAAATAAGCCTTAAAAGCATGACCCCTATTAAAATAGCAACTCCCGTCAATGCGACTGCCAATCCCTGTAAAGCCATGCCAATAAAACCAGTTGCCGCACCGCCTATTGTCATACATCCAAGAATAACCGAAAACCTATCGGAGATTGCCTCGGACCGCTTTTGTTCTAGCTCATCGGCTTCTTTCAAGGCCAATGTACACCATTCATCATCAAATTCAATCACTTTCAGCCTCCTTATAAATAAATTCCGTAATCTCACCGCCAAACATCTTTTTTACAAGATGAATTTCCGGGGTAATCTGTTTCCCCGCTTTGTCCATGATCTTAATTTCTTCTGGTTTGTAAATGGCTCCATCCTCACAATATACCATGCCGGTTTTATTATTCACCGCTACCTTCTGTTTTAGACCGCTGCTTTTTATGTATGTCCATCCGGGCTTAAATTCCTTTGGCATAGTTTTACTCAACAATCCTTCTTGAACAACGATGGCAATGTTTAGGATTGTGCTTTAAGCCCGCGAAATTAATTAGCCTCTTATGGCCGAAAAAGCGGCAAACCGTATTCTCAATAATC
>JAISQR010000444.1 GCA_031274035.1 Treponema sp.
AGTTCAAATTCTTCGCGGCTTATGTCGCTCGGATAATGGTGTCTCGCCATAACATTCCTCCCTCCCATATCTATACACCTTTTCCACTATCTTGCCAAGATATTAGACAGGCTCTTATACCGCGGTCTCACTTTTTCCAGCGTATATACACCTGCCTGCCCGTCCCATTTTCCTGCGGACGCTCCTCGTTTTCAAACTGGGTTAAGGCGCGGAACAAGTCCCCCAGCTTTTTAAAGCCGTAGTTCCGCGGATCAAATTCGCTTGAGCGGTTAGAAATTTTCTGGCCTACGCTGCCCAAGTATGCCCAGCCGGACTCGTCGGCAAGATCATCAACCGAATCCCTAAGCAGCTTGAGGAGTTTTTTGTCCACCTTAAAACTTTTGCGGCTGCGGACGCCGCCTTTGGCGCCGTCTTCCTCGACATCATCCTGGAGGCCAAGGTCGGCGCCCAGGAGAATCTCGGTATAGATAAATTTATCGCATACGGCAACAAACGCGCGGGGGGTCTTCTTCTCGCCAAAACCATAGACTGTCCGCCCGCTCTCGCGGATGCGGGCGGCAAGACGGGTAAAATCGGAATCGCTTGATACAATACAGAAACCGTCCAGCTTCTCGCTGTAGAGCAGATCCATTGCGTCAATAATCATGGCGCTGTCGGTTGCGTTTTTTCCGCTGGTATAGGAAAATTGCTGAATAGGCTGTATAGCATATTCCAGAAGCCTGTCCTTCCATGACCGCAAATTCGTACTGGTCCAATCGCCGTAAATGCGCTTGACGCTGGCCACGCCGTATTTGGCGACCTCGTCAAGCAATCCTTCAATAATAGCGGGCTGGGTATTGTCCGCGTCAATAAGAACCGCAAGTTTCGCCTGGTTCAGCTCCGCCTGCTGGCTCGAAAAAGGCAATAAAGGCATATATTACTCCTTCAATCTCCAAAAATCGATTGTTTAACCCGGCGGATAAGACTTATTCTCCCCAGGGGCAGCCGGATAAGTTCCGCTTCATTGCCGCCCTTTTCCTGCATGCTCCGCAGGAGCAGGATTGTCTCACCGCCGGATTTTTCAAGGCCGCCGGGTATGCCCAGGGCCTTTTGGGTAATCCCTTCAGCGCCGGGCCAGGATACTTCAACAAAAGACTTTGCCGTCATAGCCTGTTTTACAATAGAAGCCTTTCCCGCATAGTCAAGCCCCCGTGCTTCCAGCTTCTCGTACCTGACAGAGACCCCTTCAAGCTGCGATTCGCTTACGATCATGCCGCGCTCAATTCGGGATGCCAGTTCTTCCTGTTCGGCCTTGGAAAGACGCCTTTCGTTTAAGACTTGACGGAACCTTTTTTTAAGAACTTCACCCCTTTCGGAAGCGGTATCCGCCGGGTTAGTTGCCGGATAATCGGCAGGAACATGAGCCGAAGCGTCAGCGCCATGACAGATTTCACCGCCGGACATTTTTACGCTCTCATCCATGAAGAAATTTTCCCTGTACAGATCATTTTTCAGGGCCGGATACGCTGAATGACGGAACCCCCCGCCTTTCTTTACCGGCTCGCGGGGCTGAGCTATAATGTCAACTCCGGCCTTTTCCAGGGCATCAAGCGCCTCGGCCTTGTCAGAAACGGAGAGGAGGTAAACCCCCGGAGCAAGGACACGGGCAATAAGCGGCGCCAAGGGGCCGGAAAGGGCGCCTGTTCTGTTTTGGATAGAGCCTTCCCCGGCGTTCCCTGACGATTCGGCAAGGTAACGGTTTTCCGGCGCGATACAGAGTACCAGGCCCTGATACAACGATACCGCGGTATACCGCTTCTCCCAATCCCGTAAAGTCCAACCTGTATTCGCATCCAGCCTGTGCAGGGAGAGCCTGTCCAGGAGAGCCTGCATAAAAGCCGCATCCATCCCCAGGTCAAAACCCCGGATCACCGAAACACGGCTCAGTTCAAAACAAACAAGGGCGCTATCAAACCCATGCCTGCCTGCCCGTACATTGCAGAACGAAGACAGGGCTAAAGCATCGGCAAAGGCTATCTCAGGGTAAAGCATGCAGGAAAACGCGGTATCCATAGCGATACAGGGATGTTCAGACGGCTCTGCCGCAATCTCCGTACCGGCGTCTCTTACACAAGGGCCTACGCGCCAATCCTTTCCGCAGGCTTCCAGAAGGCCGCTTATCCTTAGAGCTTCCAGCAAGGTTCCAATATGTATCTGCCGCTTTGCCGTGTTTTGCTCCGCGCTATTACCCTTCACCTCATCTGAGGATGCCCCCCTTCCTGGAACCCCATGCCATGTTCCGAAATTTCTGGATAAAGTCTTACCGCCGGATGTTCCATTCAAGGCTGCGTCCATCTCCAGAAGACCGGCAAAACGGCTCAGGGTAGAGAGCGGATACAAGCGATCTTTTTCCATAAGGCTTACAAGCTGATGAATGAATGAAGAAAGAAATTTAATGTAAGCCTGGTAAATGTAAAACGGCGCGGAACCGTCGGAATGTTCCGCGTCAGTTAGAAAGACATAGATTCCGGCGCTGAAATATTCCATCCGCTCCCGGCGCGAAAGAGAAGCAAAATCACGGCATTTCCGCTCGTCCCGCAACAGGCTTACGCCGTCAACATAGAGCAGTCCGAGACACTGAAGGCCGCCAATCATGGTTTGGAAGGGGAAAGCGGGAAAGATATGCTTTGCGGCATCAAGCACTTTCTTGCGTATACCCCCCTCACTCTTAAAGAATTCCCTATCCTCACCGGCAAAGGCGAAGAGGGCCGCCAGGATACGGTCATCGGGTACAGGCGGCGTCCGCCGGGGCTCCTTAGACAGGGGATCTGGAAAAGAGGGGAACAATGCCCGCCTGTCGGCAATGTACGGCTCCAGGATCGGCGCCAACAGGGGGTTTAGGGCAAGATGCTGGATACCGTTCTGCCGGAAACGATAGATGATGAAGCGTTCTTCCAGGTTAAGCAGCATAGCGTGAAGTTCCGCAAAACTGAATTCTCCGGCAAAGAAACTTTCCATATCGCCCGGTACAGGTTCGTGCAGGGCCGCAACCGCGGCGATTAGTTTGGCGTCGTTGATGCTGATATAGGCGGCAATATTCCCGCGAATCTCTTCCCTGCAAAGAAACACGGCAAGATCGTCAAGCAGCCGCTGCTTATTGAACGGCGTCTTTACATTGCCGAATACGCTCCTCATAAGGTCGAAAAAGGCATTATCGGGAAGCAGCATCAGGCTGGATTTCCATTCATCCGTAGAACGGAAAAGATCGGGCGTCACGGCTTCCCCTTCCATTCCGGCAGGGTATGGGCAAGATCAACCGTATCGAAATTCCAGTGTTGAATAGAATATTTATAGCCCTGTTCGGCAAGGAATTTCTGGCGGTTTGCCGCAAAATCCTCTTCTACTGTAGAACGCGATATCAAGGTGTAAAAGTATGAATTCCTCCCCTTGGGATTGCTCCCCAGCGCGCTCAATATGCCCGCGTCCCCGCCGAAAACCGGCTCTTTCTGTATGGAGGTATCCGCGGATGGCGGCGGACCCGCCGGATCAGAGTGTTCAGCCTGACCTAAAGGCCCCGGTGATTGCGGCGTTTTAGGGCGCAGTATGCGCCCCAGACGCTGAGCCTCTTCCTGCCGGGAACCGAAAGCCCCTGAAACCTGGATGGCCATAGAAGCGTCTGGAAGATCTATTGCAAAATTTGCTACCTTGGATACTACGATGATACGCGCTTCGCCCTTTTTAAAGGCTTTGTATATCCTTTCCCGTTCGGTATTCGGCGTCTTTCCTGTAATAAGCGGAACCTTGAGCAGCCTGGCAATGGCTTCAAGCTGGCTGATGTACTGGCCGATAACAAGTATCTGATCGGTGCTGTGTTTTTCCGTAAGCTGGAAAACAGCGGCTTCCTTGAGGGGATTCTCGCTGGCGATGCGGTACTTTTCCCGCGGGCTGGCAACCGCATAGGGAATGCGCAGTTTCTCCGGCAGGTCAAGGCGGACTTCGGTACAGAGGGCTTCCGCTATCCAGCCCTTTCCCTCAAGGTCCTTCCAGGGAACATCGTAACGCTTGGGGCCGACAAGACTAAACACCGCATCCTCAGCGCCGTCCTCCCGTACCAGCGTAGCGGTAAGCCCCAGACGCCGCACTGCCTGGAGTTCCGCCGTTACGCGGAAAACCGGCGCGGGAAGCAGATGCACTTCATCATAGATGATAAGCCCCCAGGGCCTCTGCCTGAAAAGGTTAAAATGGGGGAATTCGGCGTCTTTGACAGGACGCCATGTAATGATCTGGTAGGTTGCCAGGGTAACCGGCGCGACATTCTTGGAATCGCCTGAATACTCGGCAATTTCTTCCGGTTTTAGCTCTGTTTTATCAAGCAATTCCTCTATCCATTGATGGACCGCGGCTATATTTGTTGTAAGGATAAGGGTGTTGGTTTTCAACATAGTCATAACGGTCATGCCTACCATAGTTTTCCCGGCGCCGCAGGGAAGCGACACTACGCCGAATCCTGTTCCCGGGCCGCCGTTCCCCAGTACAGCCTTTGCCGCGTCAAGCTGGTAATCCCTGGGGGCAACCGGCCTTCCCGACGCGCTTACCGCACGGAATTTTACATCCAGGGGCTCGCCGGGGACAAACGGCGCCTCATCCTGAACAGGCCATCCAAGCCTGATGAGTTCCAGCTTTACGCTGCCCCGTTCGGTAATGTTAAGGCTAAAGCCGCCTTCGGCCTTTGTTAAGAGCTTTTCAAGGCTTCTGGCAGCTTCAATTTCTTTACGAACGGCTTCATCCCCGATTGCCAGGAACAGACTTTTACCGGATATGCCCTCGGCAGCCGGTTTACCCTCCCGCGGCGTAAACGCCGTCAGGCGTATCTTCCCGTACCGCGCCATAATATCAGTAAAACCCTCAAGAATTCCTGCGGGAAGGGGATAACGGGTATAGGTATTAAGCGCGGCGCTTATATCGTCTGGAGAAAAATTTGCGCCCGCGGCGTTCCAGAGGGAAAGCTGTGTAATACGGTAGGTATGGATATGCTCCGGCGATTTTTCCAATTCCGCGAAAGGCAGAATCGCAGCCCTGGCATCCTCCGCCTTTGGGGTATGCACATCAAGAAGAATTGTACGGTCGCTTTGCACAATTAAAGGATTTGCCGGATCATAAACCATAATTAATTATATGAAAAATAGCGGCGAATTGTAACTACTCAGGAGTTAGAATAAGATAGGGCGGTTAAGGCGTTAAAAACATTCCGGTGAAAAATTCAACCGCGAAAGGCACGAAAAAGTAAGTGCTGTTGCCCTGAATATCCGATGCGCGCTATTGATTTGCCATTCCTATGGGTGTATACTAATACGGTATGGCTCCCCGTTTTTTCTGCGAGAACTGCGGTGAAGAAGTACCGCGTAATGCCGATAGATGTCCCCGCTGCGGCAGATTTTTTGCCTCGGTGCGGTGCCCTGCCTGCGGCTTTACGGGTGTAGAAAGCCTCTTTAAGGGCGGCTGTCCGATCTGCGGGTATTCGGCGCCCTTTTCCGGGGGCTGGAAAAACGCGCCGGTAAAACTTCCCGCGCTAAAGAAAAACGGCCCTCTGCCTCTCTGGGTCTATATTGTTACCCTGTTTGCCCTTATTCTGGTATGCGGCGCTCTGTATCTTTCGATCAGATAGATTATTCAGGGAAAAGGGATATGTCCTTAACGCCGCGCGTTAATGTTCGATTGTATTGTACATAAACGGCGCTGCTTCCGCTTTTTGTGGGGAGATAATAAATGAAAAAAGTACTTGCAGGTCTGTTGTTTTTTCTTCTAATTCTCAGCACCCAGGCTCAGCAGCGTTCCCTATCGCTGGACGAGGCGGTAGAAGCCGCGGCACAGGATATTGAAAATACCCTAAAGGCACGGACTAAGGTTGCAATTCTCAATTTTAGCGCGGATTCCGAGGAATTTTCCGACTATGTAACAGAGGAACTGACCGGCGTCCTTGTACGGAACCGGAAACTTGTGGTGGTTGAACGGAAGAACCTGGAGGTTATCCGCAAAGAGTTGAGTTTCCAACTGTCGGGCGATGTAAGCGACGAGTCCGCCCAGGCCATAGGGAGAATGCTGGGCGCCGAATCCATAATTTCGGGTTCTTTTTCCTTTACCGGCATTGCCTACCGCTTTAGAGTGCGGACGATCAACGTGGAGACCGCCGAGATTGAGTCGCTTTTATCCCTTAATGTAAAAGAAGACGCCCAAGTGAGTTACCTCCTTGCCGGAGGCGGAACCGCCCCGCTTCCGGTACTGCCGGCGCCAACTTCGGCCCAGTCTTATTCCGGCCAAGCCGACTACTTAGCCCATTATAACCGCGCCTGCGATTATTACTTTACAGGCGATTATGACAGGGCCTTTATGGAATTTACCGAGGCCCTGCGGCTTAACCCCGCGTCCGCCGATGCTTACGCGGGCCGCGGCAATGTGTACAACAGCAAGGGGGAGTACGGCAAAGGGGCTGCCGAGTACGAGCAGGCGGTACGGCTCAATCCAAATTACGGGCCCTACAGCCGGGGATTCGCGTATTACATTAAGCAGGAATACGACCGGGCCGTCAGCGAGTGCAGCGAATCCATCAGGATTATGCCTCAGTATGTGTTTGCCTATAACTGCCGCTCAAATTCGTATAATGAAAAGGGGGACAGGGACAGGGCCATAGCGGATCTGAGCGAGGCAATACGGATCAACCCGCGGTATGCTATTGCCTTACGGAATCGCGGGTTGAAATATTACGATAAACAGGACTATAACCAGGCTATAGCCGATTTAACCGAAGCAATACGGATCAATCCTGGATTTACCGCCGCGTTTGGCAGCCGCGGGCAGGCATATCGAGGCAAAGGCGATTACGATTCGGCCATAGCCGATCTTACCGAGGCTATCAGGCTCGATCCTAAATATACATGGGCTTACAATGCGCGGGGGAATATCTATAAAGAGAATAAAGGGGATTATGACAAGGCCGTAGCCGATTATACCGAAGCCCTGAGACTCGATCCTAAATATGCCGCCGCCTATCAAGGCCGGGGGGATGCGTACAGGATGAAAGGCGACTATGACCGGGCGGTTAGCGATGCTACCGAGGCTGTCAAGCTCGATCCCCGGTATCAGTGGGCGTATGCAACCCGCGGCGCGGCGTATCGCGCCAAGGGTAATTACGAACAGGCCATAGCCGATCTTACCGAGGCTATACGCATCGATCCGCGATATGTCTTTGCTTATGAAGAGCGCGCAAAGGCCTACGAGCGGAAGGGCGACCAGATAAGGGCAAACGCCGACTATGCGGAGGTAAAGAGGTTGCAGGGCCGCTAGCAGCCTGTTGCACTTGTGGATTTTTTGCTAAAAAAAGCCATGAAAACCACGATTATCCGGCATCCTTACGCAGTTTGTAAGGTAAAAAACCGCCTAATCAGCGGTTTTTTAAGGTTTTATGTGCGAAGCGCAACAAATTGCTAGGAGTTTGTGGGGCTTCGCGCATAAAATGGTATAAATATTCATAAACATGAATATTTATACCTTACAAACTCCGAATACTCGAAGAGTACAGCATGCCCATTGATCGGAATTTTTGCTCAGTGCGCCAAAGGCGCACTGAGCAAAAATTCCGATTAACGGGGCTCCTTTGGGAGTTTGCAAGGTATAAATTTGCAATAAATTGCAAATTTATACGATTTTTGGGCAAAGCCCCACAGGCTCCTAGAGTACCGCTTTTCCCCAATAATTTAAATCATAGTATCTTTGCGGTTAAATTTCTTCAAATTTGAGTATTTCCGCGGTGCTTGAAAGTAGTGTACTTTCCTTTTTCGTGTCTATTCGTGCCTTTAGCGGTTGAATTTTTTAAAAGTAAAATTGCTGTTTGTTTGGCCCGCGCTATATCGGCATCCCTGCTCGACTTGTCGCCGCCACACAATAGGATGATGATTTCCTTGCCGGTATCCTTGTAATACACCCGGTAACCGGGGCCGTAGTCGATACGCATTTCAGAACCTCCGTTACCGATGGGTTTAACATCGCCGGGATTGCCTGCTTCAAGCCGGTCGCTCCGGGCAAAGGATAAGGCCTTTTCCCTTATTGTCCCGGAGTTTTTTGAGCCATTTCTTGAAAATCCCCGTTTTGCGCATTATCATATTTATAGTGTAAATTATAACCTACAAACCGTCAAGAGAAGGGAAAAAATATTTTTTTGTAAGAAATTATGGCTTTTTCCCCGTCCGGCATGTACTCCTATGAGCGCGATATTTGTAACGATAGACCGGGAAACACCGCTGTTATTTCCCGAGGATTTGAGGAAATAGGCGCCTGAGAACCATATAGTACACTTTATCATTGAAGCGGCAGGGGACCTTGACATAAGGAGCTTCAAGGCGAACGAAAGCGGAGGATTCGGCACAGCGGGGGTGACAGACACCATATGCGTTCACTGAGCAGAAATAACATGCATGGCATTTTATTCATGCGCGGGTCCTAAATGACATGCGTCATTTTACGATTTTCGCACGGCTAAAGGCGTTCCGGTATTTTGTGGGCGTAATATCCTCAAACAGCTTAAAACGCTTCATAAATGACTTTTCGTCGGCAAAACCGGACCGATAGGCTATTTCCTTGATACAGTCCGATGTGTTAAGCAGCATCTTTTTTGCGGCGGAGATTCTGACCATGGTGATATATTTTTTAAGGGGAATCCCCATGTATTTTCTAAAAGCCGTAGAAAGATAATCGGGGTTATAATGGAAAATTTGCGCGATTTTTCCCACCGATAACCTAAGGGTGTAGTTGATCCGTATCCACTCTATGATTTTTTCCATGTTTGGATTAATTTCTCTGTTCGCAATCCGGCTGATGTTGTTTTCGATATATTCCTGGGAGATTTCCATGGCTAAAAGGCTTAGGGCATAGTTTGCCAGATTGACCGAATAGCTGTTCTTCCGCGCCAGGTCCAGAAGCTGGCGGAAAATTAGAATGGCCCTGCCGTTTGCGGAAATATCCCCATATTCCGGCAGGATATAATACTGCGAAAAATGATCACGGGGAATATCGGAAAGTACCCCCCCCCCATCGGGATTCGGGGTGTTCCCCTGGTTAAAGCTGAAAATC
>JAISQR010000449.1 GCA_031274035.1 Treponema sp.
CATATTTATGCAAAAATTCCGATTAACGGGGCTCCTTTGGGAGTTTGCAAGGTATAAATTTGCAATAAATTGCAAATTTATACGATTTTTGGGCAAAGCCCCACAAACTCCTAGCAGCCGCGTTTCAACGAGGGAGCGCCCTTGGTTAAAAACACTTCAAAGCGACAAATAAAAAATCATACCTACATACTGTTTTTTGAGTATCTTATTTATTTTTCACAGAACAAAAATGTAACTATTCAGGACTAATGCGGGGATAGCGTCGCCGCTACCGCGGCGCAATCGGCGGAGTGGAGGGGCTTTGTCCCAAAATGAGCCGATTGGAGCGAAAGGGACGGCGCCCCTTTGTTAAATACACTTGAGAACAAGAAAAATATATGAAATATTACATATACCTGAGTAGTTACACAAAGATTGCGCTTCCAAAGTCAACCGGTTTTGGAAGCGCCTAATCTAACCGCTATTTGGAAATTCCTGATGATGCTTAATAATTTCCGCCGCCGTAGCCGCCGCCGTAGCCGCCGCGATCCCTGCGGGGTTTATCCATCGCTTCATTGACGCGGAGCTGGCGCCCTTCAAATTCGTGTCCGTTTGTACCTGCAACTGCGGCGCTTGCCTCATCATCAGTACCCATTTCAATAAATCCGAAACCTTTGGAATTGCCGGTTTCACGATCAAAAATGATTTTAGCTGAAGCTACAGTTCCATAGTTAGAGAACAAGTTACGAAGACCATCTTCGGTGGTGTTGTAGGAGAGATTACCGACATACAATTTCTTGGCCATTGAGAAAATTCCTTCTCCCGGATTCAAGCCTAAGCTCAATGCGTCCGGGTGCGCTCGTTATTCACGCCCACAAAACATGGACGACTCTAATCTTCCATCAGGAAGATAAGGATGCAGTGTACACATAATTAAGGATTGAAAATGACATCTGGAAGAGAAACGCAGAATCCCTAAATTTTTTAAAGCCGGCGACTCCGCAAGGAAACCGCTCTCTAACACAATACGCAAAAATCATTCCTGTACTTCTAAACAATATCCTACTTTTTAAAAGCCGTCAAGTAATAATTTCCAATATTTATTAAGATATTTACAAATGAAAAAAAAATTGTAACTACTCAGCCGGAGGGAAGCCCCCGTCTGCGGGGCCTCGAAGTCTGTTTAGACTAAATGATCGGAAAAATTATTACGAACCGCACAGACGCCTTACAGGCACGGAAAATACAGACTTGTACCCTGAAATCCTAAATCCGTCCGTGTGTTTTTGCAATGTAGTACCTGCTGGTGATTTGGCCGGATACATGGTCGCACACAAGTTTTGGGAATGACTCTAATTCCAAAAATTTTTAAAGCGGCGCCCCGCCTGAGCGGCGCCGCTTTTTTCGCAAATCGAATGAAATTCTTACTGTTTACTTCTTGCTATTAACCGTTGAACCAAATCATAGATATTCTGAGCGGCTTGGGTAGTGGTTATCTGGTTGTACGCGGACTGCTCATAGTAAAGCCGGAAGGTATCGAGGAATTCGTTATCATAGGGCAGGTTCTTCTCTCGGGCTACGGTATACTGGGTAGCGATGGTATAAAAATCGTATATTTTCTGCTCTGTTGGGGTGGCATTGGGCTTGATATGATCCCGTACTGCCTGGGAACTGGGGGTACCGCGATCCGCTCCGAGCACACTACCAGCTTCCAGATTATTTACAAAAAAGTTCACAAACCTTAATGCCGCTTCCCGGTTGGAGGATTTTTTATTCACCGTTAAAAACCGGCTGGGGTTGATGGTCAATCCTTTGTCCTGCGCACCGGGCAGGAGAATAAGGTCTAATTCGTCGGTCATCGCGGCCTGGTATCCCCCTAACTGGTTTGACCAGATGCTGCCTAAGACCGCACGGCCGGCCACGAGGATCGAGTTAGAAACATCAGTCTCTGGAAATGAGGCAGTAGTTTCCGCGTCGGGGATAAGCCCTTCCCGGCGGAAGTTCACCCAGAGGTCGAGCCAGCCTTTGAATGCCTCAGGGGTCGAGTAGGTCCGTTCATCTTTATATATCCATGCTTGTTTTTGCCCCATATAATAAGAAACCAAGTTGACCTGATTCCCGCCCAGATCGACCATCGGGTATACTCCCGCGGGAAGCAGAGGTTTTATCGTGCAGCAGTATTGGGTAAGTTCGTCCCAGCTCATTATCTGGCGGGGCAGGGGCGCCCCAAAGCGCTGCAAAAGGGATTTATTATATGCCATGGCGTACATAGTTGTACCTAGGAGTTTGTGGGGCTTGCTGTGTACAGGGCTTTCTTTTGCGGGGATTTTCAATCTTTTTCAGGAAAGGGCCGCTTTCAGCCCCCCTTACGGGGCTGCCGTACCGGTGTTTGCCCCTTACCGGGGGCTCTTTAGCTCGTTTTCAGTCTATATAACCGCTTGAAGTTGTATGCCAGGGATACCAATTCCCATTCACCTTCTCCAGCCCCCGCAGCAGAAATTGACGGAATCCTCGAACCGCAGGTTCGACGCCGCTTTGATTATCCCGAATACCGGCTCCACCGTCTCTTTCCGTTTCTTGTATACGGCTTTGCCCTTGT
>JAISQR010000495.1 GCA_031274035.1 Treponema sp.
GTGTACGGTTTAATACGCCATGAGGCGGCTGAATAGTTTTGAGGAGTTTAGGTTGAGAATAAGTCAGGCTGAACAGGCGGTGATACTCCGGGCGGTACAAAAAATAGATAGGGATGCGGTAATTTGGCTTTTCGGCTCCCGGGTGGATGATACCAAAAAAGGCGGAGACATTGATATAGCTATTCTTTCAGATCGCATAGGCCGGTTGGAATGGATTGCGATTCGGCAGGAGATTACCGCTTCACTGGGAGAACAGCATATTGACATCGTGGTTTCATCTGATGGAACCGATCCTTTTTTCCGTCTTGCTATAGAAACAGGGGTGTGTATCCATGGGTGATACGGCGCTTGGGGCTCTCAAAAACAATATCGCGCAGCTTCAGTCAAGTCTTACCTGGCTGCGGCGTTCGTATGATTGTTGTACCCGGATTGGGATAAAAGCCGAGTATACGGAAGCGGAATACGATCATTTTGAAAACCTTAGCTCCCGGTATGCGCGGACTACTGATGTATTAATCCATAAGGTGCTGCGTAGTATTGATGCTGTTGAATTTATTAATCCAGGCAGTGTCATTGACACCGCAAACCGGGCGGAAAAACGGGGAATTATCGATTCGGTTTCAGACCTGCGGATGCTTAAGGATATACGAAACGAGATAGCCCATGAATATGAAACCAAAGATTTATGTGAACTGTTTTCACTGGTGTTAGAACTCATCCCACGACTGTTTGTGATCGTATCCCGTACCATTGCATATTGTGAACCGTATATCGCTCAGGATTAAATGGTATAATGATTTTCCGTCTCTACCTATAGACACTTAAGCGTATTATGAGTAGATTACTACATAAGGAGGATACCATGCTGATACGTGCTAAAGCACCCCTGCGGCTTGGTTTGGCAGGAGGGGGAACTGATATTGCCGCCTACTATAATGTGTACGGGGGCTATGTGCTTAACGCCACGATTGATATGTATGCGTATTGTATACTGGAACCCCGGGAAGATGGGAATGTTGTGTTTAGAGCTGCTGACCTTGAACAAGCGGAAACCTATCCGGCGGAAAGCTGGCTTCCTGTGGCCGGCGCGCTTCCGCTGCACATCGGTATCTACAATAGAATTGTTGCGGATTATAATCAGGGAAGGCCCCTGTCTTTTATGATGACGACCTATTCCGACGCGCCCGCTGGTTCCGGTTTGGGTTCCTCTTCAACTATGGTGGTGGCGATCATTAAGGCGTTTACCGAATGGCTTAATCTGCCTTTGGGGGAATATGACATTGCTTCTCTTGCCTACCGGATCGAGCGGGAAGACCTGAAGCTTGCGGGAGGAAAACAGGATCAGTACGCGGCTACGTTTGGGGGATTTAATTTTATGGAGTTCTACGGTGATGAAAAGGTTATTGTCAACCCGCTTCGGTTAAAACGCTGGATTAGAAACGAACTTGAGGCGTCATTGGTGCTGTACTACACGGGGGTTTCTCGGGAAAGCGCCCGGATTATCAATGAACAGATTGAGAACACCGAAAAACACCAGGAGAACAGTATAGAAAATATGCATGCCTTAAAAAAACAGGCGGTTGTTATGAAAGAGGCGCTCTTAAAAGGAGATTTTACGGGTTTTGCCGAAGGGCTTACTAAGGGCTGGCTTGCGAAACGGCATATAGCGGAATCCATATCCAACCGCTTTATTGACGAACTGTATCACTACGCCCTTGAGCACGGCGCGGAATCGGCGAAAATATCCGGCGCGGGCGGCGGCGGGTTTATGATGATGTACAGTAATCCCTGTAACCGGATGACCCTTATCAAGGCTTTGAAAAAAAAAGAGGGCCAGGTAATGACTCCGAGCTTTACTGAAATAGGAACGCAGGCATGGACTATCTACAAGAATTAATCCGCCGTTACCCGGAACTGAGCGGCATCAAAGACGCTATCCTTAACGCCGCTTCCTGTATGATTCGGGTTTTTGAATCCGGCGGGAAACTGCTGGTCGCCGGAAACGGCGGTAGCGCGGCGGATTGTGAACATATTGTCGGCGAACTGATGAAAAGCTTTGTAAAAAAACGGACTCTTCCCGCGGCATATACTGCCGCGCTCGCCGCAATAAACCCTGAAATTGCCCGCTATCTCGGCCCCCGGATTCAGCCGGGCTTGCCGGCTATTGCCCTGACCGGCCATGCGGGTCTTTCCAGCGCCACGCTCAACGACATTGACGGAGCCATCGTGTATGCTCAACAGTTGTACGGGTACGGAAAAAGCGGGGACCTTTTTATCGGTATTTCAACGTCCGGTAACGCAAAAAACGTGGTGTACGCGGCGGTTGCGGCAAAGGCAAAGGGGATGACGGTTATAGCGCTTTCCGGGGGAACCGGCGGGGAACTGGTTAACTATGCGGATGTTGCAATCATGGTTCCCGAAACGGAAACCTACAAAATTCAGGAGCTGCATCTTCCTATTTATCACACCCTGTGTCTTATGACGGAGGATCATTTTTTTCCATGAAAACGGTTATTATGGCCGGCGGGAAAGGTACCCGCATTACCGCGATAGCATCGGATATTCCCAAGCCGATGATACCTCTCTTGGGCAAACCGATCCTTGAGTACCAGATCGAGTGTCTGAAAAAAAATAAGCTCCGGGACATTCTCATAGTGGTCGGCCATCTGGGGCAGCGCATTACCGAGTATTTTAAGGATGGCGCCTCCTTTGACTGTACTATTACCTATTATACCGAAACCGATCCCTTGGGAACCGCCGGCGCGCTGTATAGAATAAAAGATCTGCTCACCGATGATTTTATCGTGATAAACGGGGACATACTCTTTGATATGGACGTTCAGAAACTGATAGACTTCCACAAAAACCATCACGCCCTGGCTTCATTGGTGAGCCATCCGAACAGTCATCCCTATGACAGCGCGCTTCTGGCGACGGATGCGGAAGACCGGATTGTGAGTTGGATTACCAAAGAAGACCCCCGGCGGTATTACAAAAATCTGGTTAATGCGGGAATTCATGTGCTCTCAAAAAAGCTGCTGGACGCGGCCCCGGTTCATGGGGAATCGGGGGGGAAAATTGACCTTGACCGGGATGTGCTGAAACCGCTCATTTCCTCAGGGGGTATTTTTTCATATAAAACCCCTGAATATATCAAGGATATGGGAACGCCGGACCGGTATGCCCAGGTATGTGCGGACATTGAACAGGGACTTCCGGCGCGGCGTAATATATCCCGGCAGCAACGGGCGGTGTTTCTGGACCGGGACGGTACGATCAATGTTTTTAAAGGCTTTATCACCAGGCCGGAGGATTTTGAACTGATTGCAGGCGCGGCGGAAGCGGTACGGGAGATAAACCGTTCAGGGTATCTGGCTATCGTTGTTACCAACCAGCCGGTTATTGCCCGGGGAGATATTTCTTTTGAGGAACTGGCGGTACTACACGATAAAATGGAAACCGACCTCGGAAAATACGGCGCGTACTTGGATGCTATTTTTTTCTGCCCCCACCATCCGGACAAGGGCTTTCCCGGAGAACGGCCTGAATATAAAAGAGACTGCGAATGCCGTAAACCGAAACCGGGACTTATCTTAGAAGCTGCGGAAAAATACAACATTAACCTGTCTCAGTCATATATGGTAGGAGATCAGCTCCGGGATATACAGGCGGGCGTTGCCGCCGGATGCAGGCCGGTTCTCTTAACGGACGAAGCCCGCGGAGGAACCGAGATACTTGACGGCAAACCAGTGTTGATATTTTCAAACCTCAAGACCTTTGTTGATTCGTATATACCTGCATAGATGAGGATGAGGTGATACATGGGAAACCTGTTTTATACTATTATTATTTTTCCGATTGTGCAGATCATAGAATGTGCCTATGTGTTTATGGGTAAAATTTTCGATAGCCCGTCTCTTTCAGTTATCGGGGTCAGTGTTACCGTTACGCTGTTATGTCTGCCCCTCTATACGGTCGCTGAAAAATGGCAGCAGGTTGAACGGGATACCCAGAAAAAGCTCAAGCCAAAAATAGCAAAGATTAAGGCGGTATTTAAGGGTGATGAGCAATATCTGATTCTCGCAACCTATTACCGACAGCATCACTACCATCCGGTTTACGCGATGCGGAGTACCTTTGGTCTTTTAATTCAAATTCCCTTTTTTATCGCCGCGTATTCCTATCTTTCACAGCTTAAAGCATTGCAGGGCGCGCCTTTTTTCTGTATATCCAATTTAGGCGCTCCTGACAATCTGATTTCCATCGGTTCATTTACGATTAATGTACTGCCTATCCTGATGACCCTGATAAATATAGTCGCCGGAGCGGTGTACCTTCGCGGATTTCCTGCTAAAGATAAAGTACAGTTATACGGTATGGCGACAATATTTCTTGTGCTTCTCTACAACTCGCCGTCCGGCCTGGTACTGTACTGGACCATGAACAATGTGTTTTCCCTTATAAAGAATTGCCTTCAAAAGACGAGGCAGCCGGGTAAGATACTGTTTTTGATACTCTGGGTGTTCATCGCTTTTTTTGACCTCTATATACTGTTCTTTCACGGCGGATACCTCATCAAACGCCTGCTTGTAGGGTCGGTATGTACGGTTTCTTTATTCCTTATGCTTTTGTTGCCTGTTATAAAAAAATGGTACAAAAAACGCATTGCGGCTATTGATCTTCATAACACGGCTCTTTGGTACTCAAGAACATTTATAAGTGCCGCCATAATTCTTTTTCTGTTGGTTGGTTTGGTTATTCCCGGATCGCTTATCGCGTCTTCTCCAGCGGAATTCTCATTTATAGAGCCCTATCAATCACCCTTCCCTTTTATCGGCGTAACCCTGCTTCAGGGAGCAGGGTTTTTTCTCTTCTGGTGTTCGGTTATATATATGTTCTTTTCAAAAAAGGTAAAAATTGCCCTATGCGCTTTTTTGAGTCTGCTGTCCGCCGCAGCGTTAATCAATACCTTCGCGTTTCCTGGTAACTATGGATTTTTGAGTCCTACGTTGCGGTTTTCAAATACCAGCGCGTTTAGCGCTCAAACGATACCGGCTCTCATAAATCTCTGTGTTCTTTTCGGCGCTTTTGGGGTATGCAGCGCTTTACTGTTATCAAAACGGAGAACGGTCTTTTACTCGATACAGATAATTATCATCATCGCTCTCTCCGTTTTGGGTGCCGGAAGCCTGATTACCATAAACGCCGCTTTTTCAGATATTGTTTCCAAAAAGAACGAATATGTGCGGACCGGTGCCCCTGATCCGGTGTATCATCTATCGAAAAACGGTAAAAATGTCATTGTTATTATGCTTGATCGGGCGATTTCCGGTTATATCCCCGCTATTTTTGCTGAAAAACCCGAACTGCAAATGTCCTTTAGCGGTTTTACCTGGTATCCTAACTGTGTTTCTCTGGGCGGATATACTCTATTGGGGGTTCCAGCCCTATTCGGCGGCTATGAATATTCTCCGGAAGAAATGCAGCGGCGGCATACCGAACTATTGGTGAAAAAATATAATGAATCGTTATTGGTTTTACCAAAACTGTTTTCAGATAATGGATTTTCAGTAACGATAACCGATCCCTCCCGCGCTAACTTTACGACTGAACCTGATGTAAGTATTTACCGCGGATACCCTAATATACACGCTGAAAATTTACAGGGCAGATTTTCGGCGTATTGGCTGAGAAATCACCCGGATATACGGGTATTGCCCCTTTCCGCGTTGCTTAAAAATAACCTTGCGCGTTTTTCACTCTTTAAGATAGTGCCGCTTTTTTTCCGGGAAGTAGTATACGATCAAGGGGATTGGCTGGTTCTTACGGATTTTACGGTTGGAAACAGTGAAATAACGCAGTCTGCGCTGGATAATTATGCCCTGTTAGATATACTTCCCGAAATTACCGCGGTTGAGGACAGCGATGTAAACACCTATACCGCGTTAGTAAACGAGTTAACCCACGAACCGGCTTTTTTCCAGCCCCCGGATTATCTTCCGGCCAATACGATTACGGATAAAGGAACCGGTCCTTTTGCCGGGGAAATTGATTACCATGCCAATATGGCGGCAATGGTATTATTGGGAAAATGGTTTGACTATTTTAAACGGCAGGGAGTATATGACAATACCCGGATCATCATCGTTTCTGATCACGGCTGGTATATCGATACTTCACTGCCGGATAATTTTACCCTGCCCAATGGTACGGTTCTCGTTGGTTTCAACCCGGTCCTTTTGGTAAAAGACTTTCAGGATAATTCCAATCAGGCGGATTTGAAAAAAGACACTGCTTTTATGACCCATGCGGATGTTCCCTATTTGGCAAGCAAAGATATTACCAATGCTGAAAATCCGTTTACGCACCGGCCCTTAGCCTATGATAAAACCGGCGGGATAACTATTGCTACCGCTCAAAAATGGGAAGCCCCTGATCCTACCAAGTATACCTGGAAGATCTATGCTGAGGAGTGGCTCCATGTCCGGGATAACATTTTTGATCCTGCAAACTGGAAAAAGGTGTACCATCGCCCGGAAGAAAAATGATGCTCTACCCGCTGTATATCGACCCCGGAACAGGAAGTATGCTCTTTTCAATTGTGATTGGAGCCGCCGCAACCCTGTATTTCCTCGCACGGGCTTTGATCATAAAAGCAAAAGTTGTGTTCTCAGGAGGACGCACTGCGGCTGTTGCTGGTGTAAGGCACCCCGCTATCATTTACTCGGAAGGAAAACAGTACTGGACGGTATTTAAGCCGGTTTTGGATGTTTTTGAAAAAGAACAGCGGGAACTGCTTTACCTGACTTCGGCGCGGGATGATCCGGTATTTGAGGAAACGTACCGGTATATACAACGAGAATACATCGGCGAAGGAAACAAAGCCTTTACGCGGCTTAATTTTTTCGCCGCCGACATTGTTTTGATGACTACCCCCGGCCTTGAGGTGTACCAGCTCAAACGGTCGAAAACCGTAACACATTACAGCCACGTCCTGCACGCCCCCAGCGACGCTACCATGTACCGTTTGTTCGGCATTGATTATTTTGACTCGGTACTTTTAACCGGAGACTATCAGGCAAAAGATATCCGCGCCCTTGAACAGCTTCGGGGGTTGCCGGAAAAACAACTCCTCACCGTAGGATGCACCTACCTTGACGTCTATGCGGAGAAACTGAAACACATCCCTCCTGAAGAAAACCATCCCTTTACCGTACTGGTTTCTCCCTCATGGGGCGCTTCGGGCCTCTTGACACGTTACGGCGCAAAGCTGCTTGATCCGCTGCTTAAGACCGGCTGGCGGATCATCGTGCGTCCCCATCCTCAGTCGAAGAAATCAGAAAACGCCATGCTTGAAGCCCTTACCAAACGCTATGCGGATACGGATACGCTTCTGTGGGACTATGAACGAGACAATATCTATACCCTTGCAAAGGCTGATATAATGATTTCAGATTTTTCAGGTATTATTTTTGATTATCTATTTTTATGCGATAAACCGGTCATGTACGTTAAACAGGGTATTGATCTCCGTCCCTACGACGCGGATGATCTTACCGATGAGTTATGGCAATTTAAGATAGTGCGTGAAATCGGTATAGAACTTAAAGCGGAAGACTTTGAGGCAATCGGCGCTCTCATTACCAGAGCTTCGGACAGCGCCGAATTACAAGAGGCGCGGCGCCGGGCAAAAGAAACCGCCTGGCAGTATCCGGGAGAAGCAGGAAAGCGGATAGCGGATTTTATGGCAACGGTTATACATAAACATTGATACCTGAAACGCGATTTCTGCAGCACTAAGATGACTATCACCATTGATTGCCGAATGATTGATGCAAGCGGTGTCGGCGTCTATCTTCGAGAATGTCTCCCCTATTTTCTTGATTCTTCTCATCTATTCTTTTTACTGGGTGGAGTAGAAGAACTCTCACCCATAGTAAAAGGCAAGCCTAACGCGGAGATACTCCGTTGCACAATTAAGCCGTTTTCGCTTAAAGAACGCTTCTTGTTCCCCAGGGACATGGTAAAAAAAATCAATCAAAGCGATCTGTTTTATACGCCCTTCTTTAATATCCCCGCCGGCATAAAAGTTCCCATTTTTACCACCATCCATGACATTATTTTTCCCGACATGCCGGAACTTAC
>JAISQR010000552.1 GCA_031274035.1 Treponema sp.
TTTGCATATTCATGCAAAAATTCCGATTAACAAGGCTTCTTTGGGAGTTTGCAAGGTATAAATTTGCAATAAATTGCAAATTTATACGATTTTTGGGCAAAGCCCCACAAACTCCTAGCAGCCGCGGACACTTCGTGTCCGATTGCACTTGTGTATTTTTTGCATAAACATGCAAAAAATCCCGATCAATGGGCATGCTGTACTCTTCGAGTATTCGGAGTTTGCGGTAAAATTTCCTCGTTCTTGGTTATGGGTCAAGTTTAGCTTAAAAGGCGGGGTATTACACCCGCGCATTCCAATAAAGGTTTTATCCTCAAAGATTTCAATATCATGCAGTTCCCGTCCGGTACGGGAGATACGGCCTTGAGGAATTCTAAAAGCCGAGTTTCGCCGCTCTTTTCGTCCAAAGGTTTCTCAAAGACAAAAAATCCGCGAATTACACTGTTTTTGCGTATAATTCGCGGACCCTATTCTTACCCTTATACCGAAAGCAGGTTGCTTCAATTATTTTAAATGACGCCCCCCGCTGAACCGAAGATTCCGCAGGGTATCGTCGTTCGATAAGAGAAAGTCCTACGGACTTTTCTCATTTTGTACTGGGGGTCTCCTACCCCGCCATATTGTCGGCAGACAGCTTGAACCGCTCCAGAAGCTCCCCCGCGAGCGGGGTCTTGGGTATTAGACCCCCTTCGAATAAAGATCCCTCGGTATATACTTGGTATGCAGCAGTTCATGGGCCTTGCGGCCGTTAGGTTCGCCAAGGAACTCATCGTAGATCTGCTTGATAAACGGGTTCTGATGCGAACACCGGTATTTGGAGTTTTCGTCATCCTGGTAGATGCCCTTGGTCCGCTGAGATCTAACCTCGTCGGTTGCGCCGTAGGGCTGGCCGCCGCCTGATATACAACCGCCGCGGCAGGCCATAACCTCCACAAAGTGATAGGGGGGTTCCCGCCCTGCCGCCTTGGCCGCGCGGATGCGGTCCAGTACGGCGGCTATATTCCCCATCTGATGGGCAACCGCAATGCGTATCTTGGTTCCATTCTGAAAATCAACCTCAGCTTCCTTAACGCCTTCAAGACCGCGCGCCGGTGCAAAATTCACGTTCCCCAGTTCCTTCTTGGTAACCAGGAAGTAGGCGCTGCGTACCGCGGCTTCCATAACGCCGCCTGTTACGCCGAAGATAGTACCTGCGCCGGTATAGGGCCCCAGCGGATTATCGGCCTCTTCGTCGGGAAGTTCCAGGATATTAATACCTGCCTGCTTGATCATACGGGCAAGCTCGCGGGTAGTAATGACAATATCAACATCGTAGCCATGACCAGCACTCTTCATGTCGTCATTGCGCTTGGTCTCCCACTTCTTTGCCGTACAGGGCATTACCGACACCGAGTAAACGTTGCCGGGGTCAATTCCCGCCTTTGCCGCCCAGTAAGCCTTGATCATAGCGCCCATCATCTGCTGAGGCGACTTTGCCGTGGAGAAATTGGGGATCATATCCGCGTAATACTTTTCCATATAATCAACCCAGGCAGGACAGCAGCTTGTGATAAGGGGTATGTCGGCATCCTTCGAGTTTAGGCGTTTCACAAGCTCCGTTCCTTCTTCCATTATGGTAAGATCGGCGGAGAAGTTGGTGTCGAATACGGTCTTAAATCCAAGCCGGCGCAGGGCCGCGTATATCTTCTTGGTAAAGACCGTTCCCGGAGGCAGTCCGAATTCTTCGGCAAGGGCTACACGGACAGCCGGCGCAATCTGCACTACGGCATGGGTATCCTTCTCCTGCAATGCCGACCAAACCTTTACCGTATCGTCGCGCTCGTAGATAGCGCCTACCGGGCAGTGCGCCGCGCATTGTCCGCATTTAATGCAGGGGCTTTCCCCCAGGGGTACATCGGCGGCGCTTGCTATACGGCCCTTGATGCCCCGTCCTAGGAACTCTATGGCCCAGACATTCTGTATATCCTGACAGACCTTTACGCAGCGCCCGCAACGTATACATTTTTCGGGGTTAAGGATTATAGCGGGGTTGGAGTCGTCTACGGGTAAAGCGTTGAGTACCTTCCTATAAGGCATTTCCCGTATGCCAAAATCCGCGGCCAGGCTCTGAAGTTCGCAGTTCCCGTTCCGGGGGCACTGGAGGCAATCATTGGGGTGGTTTGAAAGGATAAGCTCTACCACCGTGCGCCGCACCGCGATCAGTTCAGGGTCATGGGTGATGATGTCCATATTTTCCGCAACCGGCGTGGTACAGGCCCGCGCCATACGCGGAGACCCCGGCCCCGCGGTACGCACTATACAAATGCCGCAGGACGCCCAGGGGGGCAGATCCGGGTTATAACAGAGGGTGGGTATATTGACATTAACCTTTTTTGCCGCATTCAGTACCGTAGTTCCCTCCTCCACCTGAACGGGAATTCCATTTATTTTGATGTTTACCATATTTTTCCTCCGCTTAGGCTTTTATCACAGCGCCGAATTTACAGGCCTTAAAACATTCACCGCATTTGAGGCAGGCCTGAGCATCTATCTTATAGGGGGGGCGCTTCTTGTCGCTGCCCTGCACCTGGGTTATACAGTTAGCCGGACATTTCCTTGCGCAAGCGCCGCAGCCGATACACTTCTCCTCGTTTATCGCAAAGCGTACCAGATTCTTACACTTGCCGGAACGGCATTTCTTATCCCGTATATGCTCCAAGTACTCGTCCTTAAAGTTCTTTACCGTGGACAAGGTGGGGTTCGGCGCGGTCTGGCCCAGGGCGCAGAGGCTGGCCTTAGCCATAGACTTGCCTATGATTTCGAGTTTTTCAAGATCGCCCTCTTCGCCGTTTCCTTTGGCAATCTTTTCCAGGATATTGAGAAGCTGGGTGGTGCCGATACGGCAGGGAGAGCATTTTCCGCACGATTCATCCACGCAGAAATCCATATAGAAGCGCGCCACATCGACTACACAGTCGTCTTCATCCATAACGATCATACCGCCTGAACCCATCATGGAACCCATTGCGGTAAGGCTTTCATAGTCGATAGGGGTATCCAAAACTTTTTCGGTAAGAATACCGCCCGATGGGCCGCCGGTCTGGACGCCCTTGAACTTCTTCTTGTCCTTGATGCCGCCCCCAATCTCAAAGATGATCTCGCGGAGGGTGGTTCCCATAGGCACTTCCACAAGACCGGAATTCTTTACCTTACCGGTAAGGGCGAAAACCTTGGTTCCCTTGGATTTTTCCGTGCCTATCCTGGCAAGCCAAGCCCCGCCCTTTGCGGTAATCACCGGAATGTTGGCCAGGGTTTCGACATTGTTGATCACCGTCGGCTTGCCCCACAGCCCACTGTTGGCCGGGAACGGAGGCTTGGGCACGGGCATACCGCGGCTGCCTTCTATCGATTTAATAAGGGCGGTTTCCTCACCGCAGACAAAGGCGCCTGCGCCAAGGCGTATCTCTATATCAAAATCGAAGCCCGATCCAAGTATATCCTTACCCAGAAGGCCGTACTCCCGCGCCTGGTTCAAGGCTATCCGCAGCCGGTCTATGGCAAGCGGATACTCCGCCCTGATATACACAAAGCCCTCGTGCGCGCCTATGGCCTTTCCGGCGGTAATCATCCCCTCAATAACCGAATGGGGATCGCCTTCTATGGTAGAACGGTCCATGTAGGCCCCAGGATCGCCTTCGTCGGCATTGCATATCACGTATTTAGCGTCCCCCTGGGCCTTACGGGTAAGATCCCACTTTAGCCAGGTGGGGAAACCCGCGCCGCCGCGGCCCCGCAGACCGGAGACCTTTACCTCGTTAATGGTTTCTTCGGGCGTCCACTGGAAAAGCACCTTTTCAAGCCCCGCGTAGCCTTCGCGGGCTATATATTCGTCGATGTTTTCAGGGTTGATAACCCCGCAATTCCGCAGCACAACCCTAACCTGCTTCTGGTAAAATTCGATATCCTCAACCGCCAGGGTCGGCTTCTTCTCGGACTCATCCCTGTAGAGCAGCCGTTTTACTTCACGGCCTTTAAGTATCTGCTCCGCTATGATCTCTTTCGCATCATCGGGCTTTACATCAACATAGAATGATTCTTCCGGCAGCACCTTAATGATGGGGCCCCGCTCGCAGAAGCCGAAACAGCCGGTTTTGACTATCTGAACTTCGCCCCTTACACCCTGCTTTTCAGCTTCGGACTGGAGCAGGTCGTATATCTCGGCGCCCCGGTTTGACTCGCAGCCCGTACCGCCGCAACAAAGGATATAGTGATTATAAGCCATTACCCGCTCCTTATTTACCGACTATATCGACGGCAGGCCGATCCAGGATATGATTATCCAGAAGTTCCTTGCCGATGATGTGCTTCTTGACAATATCCCCAGCCGTTTTGGCATCTACCCTGCCGTAGATAACCGCCGGCATTCCGGGAACCGCAACCTCTACAGTCGGCTCCGAGTGGCAAAGCCCCATACAGCCCGTTTGCCGAACCATGACGCTGTCCACCAGCTTATTTTCGTCAAGGGAAGTCAGAAAGGCATCAAGGGTTCCCTTGGCGCCTGCGGCAATACCGCAGGTACCCATGCCGACTATTACCTGAATCTCCTTACCCTCGGCATCACGCTTTCTAAGATCATTTTTTCTGGTATCCCTGAGATTCCTCAGTTCTTCCAAAGTCATTTTAGCCATATTCCTCTCCTCATTAAACTAAATAGTGTCTGTCAACATACGTATCCATTTTTAAGCGCAAGCGCAGCAAACAGATCGGGTGTTTCTAAAAATTGAATTTTCCAGATTACCCCTCTTCCATAGACCTAAGATACCTGTCAAGCAAGATAAGCGATTCGGTAGATTCGAGATTTTCCAGGGTATCGATCAACTCGGATTTGCGGACCTCGTATTCTATAGGAATTCCGCCTGTTTCCCGTTTCCTCCGTATGATTAACTCTTCAGGGCCGGTAAACATAAAAATGGTCCTGAACATCCCCGAAACATCCCCGACAGGAGGCATGTCCACATTCCCCGCGTCAAACCAAGCGCTTACTTCAGTTCCAACATTCTTTTCGGACTTGATATCCCAACCGCCGCCCGATTGCACGGCAGTCTGAATTAAAAAGGGAATACCCAAACCCACCTTCCGGTGCGGATGCTTCTTACCGTCGGTAACAAAGGGATCAACCGCCCGTTTCAGTTCATCCTTATTCATACCCTTGCCGTTATCTTTAACTACAAAACGGAATTCTTTTTCACTTTCCGTAATGTCAAGTTCTACCAGATCTGCGCCGGATTCGCAGGCATTCTGTGTTATATCGGTAACAAGATCGCTTAAAGTAAAGTGCATAAGGTACTATGCATGGTGATATTTGGCGATGATCTCCGGGAGTTGTTCCTTGGTGAGCTTGCCATAGGTATCGTTCCCCACTACTATGACCGGCGATAAGCCGCAGCAGCCTACGCAGCGCACCGGATCAATAGAGAAAAGACCGTCTTCGGTTACACCCCCCTCTTCAAGTTTGAGGAGCGTCCTGGCTTCGTCCATAAGATCGGCGCCGCCCTTGAGATAGCAGGCGGTCCCCAAGCATACGGATATTTTATACTTACCGGGTTTGGTTGTTTTAAAAAAGTGATAAAAGGTGATAACACCGTAAATCCTGGCAAGAGGAATGCCGGTAAGCAAGGATAGTTTCTCCGCTGCCGGGCGGGAAATAAACCCAAACGTTTCCTGCGTCTTATGCAGGATCATGATAAGACTGCCCGGTTTTACCTTCCATTCGTCAATAAATGAAACCAGTTCCGCCGGAAATTCAATATCTTCCCGCGAACCGGAAACAGGCGCAGCGCCGATTGTTGCCATGAAAAACCCCCCATAGAAATTGATAAAGCAAATGCTTATTATAGAATCCGTTATATATAATATAGAGTGTATATTGAATAAAAGAAATTGACAAGTAATTTAGGAATTTACATGTAAAGAAAGGTCTAAAGCCTCGATTGGACGCATCCCTTTAGTGTTTTTTACGGCGGCCGGCCTTCTTTGCTCTTAATTCCGGTATGCTCCTACCTCCAGACTACCTCGTAGCTCAGGGGGGCCTCCAGTACAAGCAGATCGATGAGGGGTACATTGAACTCGGCCCGGCTGCCTGAAAAGGTTCCCCCGCGGACAGAAACGATGGGGCCGGGGAATTCAATAGCCGCCCGTATCCGTGCGGCGGAAATTTCGGCGGCTGTCTCTTTGCGGTAAACGGACGTGACCAGTTCCATGTATTCCTGCCTGGTAAGCTGTTCGCCGGTTGCGACCGGCGCCATAAGCGAGGAAAGGTAATCGGCTGCATCCGCCGAGATAAGGGAAACAATCTCGGGGCCGGTTGAGCGGTCCAGGCTGATAAGAAGTCTGCCGCCGCCCGGCGGGCCAGACGCGGACAGGCTTTTCTGTTCGTAGGTGATAAAGTTAAGCCGCCTGCTATTCCCTGGAGGGCGCAGGAATTCGTCTATTTTTGAAACCTTGATAGTACCCGCTATCGCGGATGACGCGGTATTGACAAAGGAGACCGATGTAATACCTGGGGAAGCCGCCATTGAACGCGCTATGGCCTGACCGTCCAACACAAGAATCTCCGCGGCAGGCTTTGACTGAGGGGCGGCTGTCCTGCGTGATAGAGAACGGATAAGGGACGCCATCCCTGCTTCCAGGGATGATTGGATAGCAATTTCCGCGGAACCGTCCGCATTGAGCGCCCCTTCTATACGGGCCGAACAGGAGAGGCACAGAAACAGCATCAACATAGATAAACAGATGTATGATTTTTTCATATAATAACAGTATAGCAATAAAAGATTCTTTTTTCTATACTATTTATTATTGATCACATCTGAATATTTCAACCTTTTTCCCTATAAATCTGAGGCAGCTTTCCTAAAAACTGAAGTTTTGGGAACGCCCCGATATTATCCCTAATATGTGCTATCTTTTATATAAGACAGTCCAAGAGGTATACAATGAAAAAGACAAAGACCATCCGCGGAATTTCCGCCATCCTCCTTACCGCCTTATGCTTTTTTTCTTCATGTGCGGTAAAATCTTCGTCCCCTGCCGCCGCCGGCCGGTATACAATGATGGAGAGCGGCCGCGCCCAAGATTACGATGCAAGCGCCGGCGTTGGTATTTTGCCCAAAGACCGGAGCGAAGAATTCAATACCGATACCGATGAATTTGACCATATTGTAGACAACCCTTTCCTGCGGGTAAAAGACAATCCGCTTTCAACCTTTTCTATTGATGTTGATACCGCAGGCTATTCAATAGTCCGTTACTTCATCAAAAACGGCTCGCTGCCCCCCAAGTCTTCAGTACGGATAGAGGAGCTTATCAATTACTTTGATTACAATTATACCCCGCCGAATGACGGGCGGCCCTTTGCCGTTCATGCCGAAACAGGGGAATGTCCCTGGAACAGAGAGCATCTGCTGGCGCGGATTGCGGTTAAGGGGAAGGAATTTCCTGTTGCGGAGCGGCCTAAAGTGAACCTCGTCTTTCTGCTTGATGTTTCCGGTTCCATGGACGAGCCGAACAAACTGCCCCTGGTTAAATCGGCTATGAATATGCTGGTAAATGAACTTAACGGCAGCGACAGGATAGCCGTCTGCGTGTATGCGGGCGCGGCGGGTACCGTGCTTGAGCCAACAAGCTGCGATAACAAGAACCGCATACTGAATGCGCTCAACAGGCTTTCCGCTGGAGGATCAACTGCCGGAGGGGCGGGTATTCAGCTTGCCTATAACCTTGCGGAAAAAAACTTCGATCCTGCCGGCATTAACCGCGTTATCCTGTGCACCGACGGCGACTTCAATGTGGGTTTAAGCAACCGCGGCGGCTTGACCGATCTTATCGAAGAAAAGGCCAAAACAGGGGTCTATTTAACCGTGCTGGGTTTCGGCATGGGCAACTACAAGGACGGAACGCTCAAGCAGCTTGCGGCAAAGGGAAACGGCAACTATGGGTATATTGATACCATAGAAGAGGCTAGGAAGATGCTTGTAAAGCAGATCGCCGGCACCCTTATCACCATAGCCAATGATGTAAAAATTCAGGTTGAATTTAACCCCGCAACGGTCGGCGCATACCCGTCTTATCGGTTACGAAAACCGTATCATGCGCTCCGAGGAATTCAACGACGACACGGTTGACGCAGGCGACATAGGAGCAGGTCATACCGTTACCGCCTTCTACGAACTCATTCCGCCCGGCAGCGAAACCGACGCTCTGCCGCGGGCCGATCCTCTCAAGTATTCCATACAAACAGACACCGCCCCGGACGGAGGGTTTCTTAACGAGCTTCTAACCGTCAAAGTCCGCTACAAACTGCCCCAAGAGACCGAAAGTGAGCTTCTCAGCTTTCCGGTTAGGACTGACTCGGTCCGCCGTGCAGGGGAGGAATCGCAGGATTTTACCTTTGCGGCCTCCGTAGCCGGTTTCGGCATGTTGCTGCGGGAGAGCCCCTACAAGGGCGCTGCAAGCTATGACACGGTTCTTGCTATGGCCCAGAATTCAGCCGGAGAGGATGAATTCGGCTACCGTGCGGGGTTTCTAAAACTGATAGAAGATGCTATGACAATCAGCCGCCCAACAAGAAGATAGCCCTTCTCCGCGCCGGAGGCGCCTGACTCTTTGTTGCCGCCCTGCCTCAGCAGTTTTACTTTTAAGAAATTCAACCGCTAAAGGCACGAAAAGGCAAAGTACACTACTTTCAAGTACCGCGAAAATACCCAAATTTGAAGAAATTTAACCGCAAAGCGCCATCAGACCTATGGTCTTGAGGACACGAAGGTTTTGGTTCCAAACACTCTTTTTCCCCGTCCTTGGCGGTTGTTTTCTTTTCGTACATTTCGTGGTTAAAAATAAAACCGCTGCCGCAGAGCGGCTAAACTTGACCCGCAATTCAGATGAGATTACCTCGCAGCCGCGGACACTTCGTGTCCGATTGCACTTGTGGATTTTTTGCTCAGTGTGCCAAAGGCACACTGAGCAAAAAATCCCGATCAATGGGCATGCTGTACTCTTCGAATATTCGGAGTTTGCAAGGTATAAATATTCATAAATATGAATATTTATACTATTTTATGCGCAAAGCCCCACAAACTCCTAGCACCTAAAAATTTTTATCCACGGATTAACTCAAACCAATGAACAAAATCCGTGTTAATCTATATAATCCGTGGACTTTTTATTCCCTTCCCCGCCTTTGCGCGGAGTTAGGGATCAATCGCCGACTTGTGGGTCAAGAATAGCATATTGCCAGAGGAAGAATTGAACCGCCCCAAAGGATCGTCCGTAGAAGGTATTACCTCCGAGCGTTTCAATAAATACACGCCGCTAAATTTTTCGATGTTCCGTTCTAAAACAAAAAGACCGCATTCCTTAAAACCGTTCCCAAAACTAATCGTGTTTTGGGAACGGCTCCTTATACTACAAAAATTTACAGAATGGGCGATACAAGAGTCGAACTTGTGACCCCCAGCGTGTCATACTGGTGCTCTAACCAACTGAGCTAACCGCCCTTTTAAGCCGTCGTGAATCCCTGACGGCGTTAAACAAACATCTTTTCCCGCAAGCACGGCTGCGATCTTCAATACGAATCGAAGCCGCTTCCTTACCGCTATAAGACATTTCTCTTATATACGTTCGCGAATAACTACATTAATTTCAATCTTACCGTCCCGGCCGTCCGGCCCCAGATCCATAGGAACAATCAGGGCCTCAACATCCAGGCTATTGGATATCTCCATATTTTCACCGCTAAACAGAGCGGGCGGAGTAAGATCGAATTTAAACCCGAGATCATGCAGCTTTGTAACTGCCTGAGCCGTGATCATGTTAGCAAGCTCGGTGATGGTAGCTTTTACCATATCATCAAGTACCTTGAATTCCTCACCGTTCATAATACCAGCCACAGACAAGGCGGTCTGTTTAGACATATCAAACAAGACGCGGCCTTCTACATCCCCGGCAAGACCTACAAGAGCAGCGACCCCCTTAATCGACATCGACGACGATTTAAGGTAAAGATCACCCCGTTTTACATCAGTATTAAGGACCTCTTTAAGTACATTAAAGGCTGCCTCAACAAAAGGATTAATATATTCAACTCTCATACAAACACTCCTCTAAATATTACCATAATAATACAAATTACACAAGAGATCGCAAAGTAAAATCACCTACTTTCTTCATTAGGCGCGTATAAACGCGGCTATCGGCTCTCTGCCTATCGGCTGCCATTCATTTTCAGGAAGCTGTTCATTTGCCCCCAAAATGACAACCCCTCTCTTTTTCAGTTTTTCCGCAAAAAAACCAATGAGCTTTGTCTGATCCTCCGCAGGGAAAAACGACAATATATCCCTGGCAAGAATAATGTCCAATTCCGGCAGAGCATTTTCATTCAAAATATCGTGATATTCAAAAACAATTGAATCCTTGATAGCCTGACTAAAGCTATAACCATTCCGGCCCTTGGACATATAGCCGCGGCAATATTCAGGTATATCCTCCAGGTTAAAAATCATATTCGGCGCCTGGGAAATTGCCATTATATCATTATCATTAGCCCATATTTTAATATGGCCGTCAGGATAACGTTTTTTTAGTATACAGGCAAACGAAAAACTTTCATAGCCCTTTCCACAGCCAAGATTCCAAACCTGTATATTGTTAGAAGGCATATCAGGCAGTATATCCCTTACCATACCGGCATAGTCATCGTCCCAAAAAACACCGTTGTTGGGAGAATAAAAATCTTTGAGGAATTCATCCGCGTCACTTACATTCCTCAGTTGGATTTCAAGTCCCGAACGGATGCCGCTCCAATCGACAAACCGCTTCCGCAACCAGAATTCGTTTAAATTGCTGGCAGAGAAACGCTTTAAAGCGACAAGACTTTCCCGAATAAAATCGAGATCAGATTCGTTTACCAGAGGCTTTGCGGTCGGCGTCTGGGCTGCGGCGGGGGAAGGCGTGAAATAGCTTTCACCGGAGCTTTCCTGTATTTGCGCACGGGGTTTTTGCTTGTCCTCCTCTTTTTGGGTAGTAAATATACGCACTACATCAAGGATAATATAAAGATCGCCCTGTTTTTCCACCACTCCGCTGATAAATTTAATGTTAATATCACCGAATATAGGGTGCGGCGGCTGAATAGTCGATGTATTAATTCCCACAACCTTATCTATCTTATCAACAACAGTACCGTATACCCTATCTTCAATACGGAGGATAAGCATATTCTCTATACCATCCTTCTTTTTTTCCAGGGGCAGATGAAAAAATGATCGTAAGTCTATGATTGGGATAATATCTCCGCGAAGATTATAAACCCCCCGAACATAAGAGGCTGCGTTAGGTACAAAGGTAAATTTGTCCGCCTTGGCAATTTCCTTAACGTTCATTATATCAACGCCGTAATCCTTACCTGCAAGACTAAATGTTACCATTTTAAAATCAACATTATCAACCCGTTCTTTTTGCTGCTGTAATTCAGCGTTAACCGTTGCCAGATCTTTTATCAATGCCATATTCTTTCCCCATATATTCGAATTTCCCTATCTACAAACCATCTGTCCTGAAAAATCAACTTTACCACCGCAGAGCGCAACAAACCTCAAAAAACCGCCGATTAGGCGGTTTTTACCTTACAAACTGCGCAAGGATGCCGGATAATCGTGGTTTTTACGGCTTTTTTGCTAAAAAAAGCCGTAAAAACCTACAAGTGCAATCGGACACGAAGTGTCCGCGGCTGCTAGGAGCCTGTGGGAGTTTGCAAGGTATAAATTTGCAATAAATTGCAAATTTATACGATTTTTAGGCAAAGCCCCACAAACTCCTAGCGCATTGAAGCCTCACGGATACGGCGCTCTTCCAATTCCTTATGGAGACCTAATTCCAGAAGTTGGCTTACGTCAATAATCAAAGAAACTGAGCCGTCTCCCAAAATGGAAGCCCCGGCGATACCCGGCGAATTGGTGTACTGATCCCTCAAAGGTTTAATGACAACATCTTCCTCACCAATGAGGCTGTCCACCATAAAACCCATCTTCTTTTCGGCGGTACCCACTATAACAATAAAGTTATAATCCTGATGTTCTTCCGTCCGTATCCCAAAAAGCCGGTTCAGGCGTAACAGTGAAATAACGTCATTACGGATATTAAAGACTTCATAATTATCTATCATCCTGATGTCTTCAGGCTTAATACGGAGGCTTTCAATGACTGAGGTAATGGGAATTGAGTATATTTCCGAACCCACCCGCACAAGGAGCCCCTGAATAATGGCCAGGGTAAGGGGCAGTTTAATGATAAACTTGGTACCTTTGCCCTTTTCAGATGTTACCGTTACCGTTCCGTTTAACTTTTCTATTGAACGGCGCACCACATCAAGACCCACCCCCCGTCCGCTTATTGCGGTGATGGTCTTAGCCGTAGAGAAACCAGGCTCAAATATCAGGTTAAAGGCTTCCACGTCGGTAAGCACCTTATTTGGGCTGATAATGCCCCGTTCTATAGCTTTGCCCTTGACAGCCTCTATATCAATACCCTTACCGTCATCGGCAATCTCTATGAGGATCATATTACCTTCATTGGCAGCCTTAAGGAGAACCATCCCCTCTTCCGGCTTACCCGCAGCCTTTCTCTCTTCCTGGGATTCAATACCGTGGTCAATGGAATTCCGCACCGAATGCATAATCGGATCGAGCAGGTCCTCAATAACCGACTTGTCAAGCTCGGTATCTTCACCTTCTATGACCAGGTTGATCTTCTTGTTAAGGGACTTGGAAAGATCGCGGACAAGCCGCGGAAAACGGCTGAATATCTGACTTATAGGCACCATGCGGATGCGCATAACCCCTTCCTGGAGTTCCCCGGTGATGCGCCCCAGGTTTTGCGAGGTAGACCTGAACTTACCCACATTATTCTTTATCGAAGCCTCAAATCCGTCGAACAGGGAGAATATATCCCCATATTCATCGTTGATCTCTTTGCGTACATCCTTGATAGACTTTCCGTTTTGGATATTCTCAAGGTAATTGGGAAGATTATCAAAAAGCCCCTTTATTTTATCCCTGTACGCGGCCTCCAGGCTATGCAGGTCGTTGAGCAGATCGCTAAATTGATTGCTAATCTGGTTAAAGGTCGCCTTTGTAATAACCGTTTCCGATACCAGGTTGAGAAGATCGTCAATACGCTTGGAATCGACCCGCAGTATAGAACCGGCTTCTTTTCCGGCTTTCTTGGCATCCGCGGCTCCCGCTCCGCCGGTCTTGGCGGCATCTTCGCCCTCGGCCTTGGGAGCGGCGGCCTGCGGCGCCACAGGTTTGGACGCCGCAGACGCCGGGGCAGGCTGCCTGGGAGCAGCGGCTTGGGGCTGGGGCTTTGCGGCGGCAGCTTGCGGTACTGCCGCGGGCTGGGGCTTTGCGGCAGCGGCTTTCCCCTGAAAAATATTAACAATATTCGTAACTTCCGCAGAAAGGGATACATCGGGTATTACTACATAACGCTTTATATCTTCCACGGTTTTCTTGGTCGCAACATAATAATCCACCGTAGGGAAGAAGTTATCCTCGTAAAGCTGCTCAAAGTCGGGCGTTGTTTTCAGTATGGTTCCCGAACCTTTAAGCGCGGCATAGACTTGGATACCGCCAACGGTATTCATAGGACCGTTTTCGTCAAAATGAACCGAAATACGGTAAATAGGAATACCGCTTTCAACAGCTTCCTGCATTTCCAGTATCTCGTATTCGGTAAGCCCGGCGGATGCTTCGGGGGGGGCGGGAACAGGCTGTGGAGGAGGAGGCGGTACGGGCTTCGGCGCGGCAGTCTTTGCCGCCGCCGTAGAACCCTTCCTTTTATTTGCCCCTTCGGGAAGCAGCACGGAAAGGCGGCCTTCTATCTCGGAGGTATTCTCCTGATAGACAGAACCCTCCATACGCTGGGCAAGCATAGCCTTTATAACATCAATAGCGGCAAGTAGAGTATCTACTACGTCCTCATTTATGGAAAGCTGATTAGAGCGGATAGCATCCAGAACATCCTCCACCAAGTGGGTAAAATGAGAAAGTTCCATCATCTCTACCGTGGCAGACCCTCCTTTCAGGGTATGGGCCGCCCGAAAGATCTCGTCCACCGCGTCATGGTTTCCGCCTTCATTCTCAAGAACCAGAATATTCTGTTCCAGCGTATCGACCTGCATTTGAGCTTCGCTGAAAAAGTCTTTGAGAAGTTCTTCATTATTGGGATCTAGATAATCACTCATATAGATAAAGTTTATACACAATTCAGAGAGAGTCAAGATATAAAGAGGGATTTCTTCACTAAATATGGGATATAAAATATAATTTTTATCCAATGCCGGCAAGTTAAGCATTTTATCTGCAATCCAGAGTACGGCAGGTCTTATTTTAACACTGACTGCGTGGTTTATCTATGTTTTCGGGATAAGCCCCGCTGTGTGTTGTTCCGGTACGGAAGTTTTTGGAAAGCCTCTGTTGACGTTAATTTTTTTATCTACTCAGATTGCTACATTTATACGTGTTCTCAAGTGCTAGCAGCCGCGGACACTTCGTGTCCGATTGCACTTGTGGATTTTTTGCATGAATATGCAAAAAATCCCGATCAATGGGCATGCTTTCGGAGTTTGCAAGGTATAAATATTCATAAATATGAATATTTATACTATTTTATGCGCG
>JAISQR010000409.1 GCA_031274035.1 Treponema sp.
TTTAGAGACTGAAATCCTTAAGTTGTTGACATTGAATTCCTTATAATATAAGGAATTAGCAACGAGGGATATTTTTTCATCAACAATAATGTCTGAATAAATATTGCCGGGTCAGTAACCAGAAAACAGGTATAATAGTTCAGCCGGGGAATACCGACGGTCATATTATTAATGGAAGCGGTCTGCCAGGCATAATCGGGGAACATTCCCCGGTAAAAATCAGAATTCTTAAGTTCCCCAAGATCGGCGACAGCCCCCAGGGCAACATATTTATCAAAGTCCCATTTCTTTTCGGGACGCCAATAGGTAAACACATCAGGACAATTATTCGCCTGAATATCGGCATTGATCTTAGTAATCAGATCGTTGCCGGGAGATTCTTCCACCTCTAAATTGACATTGGGATGCTCCTTTTTATATTCATCAAGAAGCTCCTCCAAAACTGTGTTTTCCTGAATGGTCTGGGTCGCAAACCGTATGGTGATCCTGCCGGAATCACTGCCGCCTCCGGCATACACGCCAAACCCCGCAAGCAAAATCATGACAATGATCCATAGTCCTCTTTTCATTCGTAACCTCCAAAAAATATTTTTAACCCTTTACTGCGCCCAGGGTTAAACCGCTAATAAAATACTTTTGCGCCGCAAGACAAAACACCAGGATCGGCAGACTTACCAGGGTCCCGGCGGCGGAAATCATATCCCAGCTTAAATCGGACTGGGACATAAGAAATTTGATCCCCGGCGGCAGGGTTATGATATGCCGCCGGGTAAGAATGATGGCCATCATAAATTCATTCCAGGCCCCGGTAAAAGAAAGAATTCCCATGGCCGCCAGCGACGGGGTAGTCATGGGAATTACAATAAGCCCAAAGGTACGAAAAGGCCCGCAGCCGTCAAGGAACGCGGATTCCTCTATTTCCCGCGGAAGCCGCTGAAAGAACCCCCACATCATCCATACCACCATAGAAACAGAACCGGTAACATACAGGGCGATAAGCCCCTGATAGGTATCAATTAAACGGAGGGTGTTAAACATAAGAAACACCGGCACCAGTGTCGCAATCGTCGGGAGCATCCGTAAAAACAGGAAGGCCATAGGCATAGCCTTAGCGCCCGGCAGAGGGTATCGGGAAATTCCATAAGCCGCCATGGAACCGAAAAGAAGGGCAAAAAGAGTGGTAAGCAGAGAGATTGCGGCGCTGTTAATAAAACGCAGGAGGTAATTCTGCCGGGTAAATACTCTGACAAAGGCTGAAAAGGTGGGCTTAAAAAATAACACCGGGGGAGTCTGATACACATATACGGTTTGCAGCATAGAAGAACGGACCATCCAAAGAATGGGGAACACTATTAAAAAAACAATAACCAGGCCGACAACGGAAGTAAAAAATTCAAAAATCTTTTTCTTGGTAGTGAATTTCATATCATATCCCCTCAATCCTGGAATGATCCGGCAAACTTCATAAACACAATGCTTAGAAGCGCAATCAGCAGCGTAATTATCAGGGCGCCCGCTGAACCGTAGCCCATTTCATAGCTGATAAAGGCGGTGTTATAGACATGAAGGTTGATCGTATCCGTCGAAAGGGCCGGCCCTCCGTTGGTCATCATAAAAGGCTTCTCAAAGGTTTTGAAGGTATCTATCACCCGCATGATCAGTGTAGTAATAAGTACGCTTCTTAATGAGGGAAGGGTGATGCGGAAAAAACTTTGAACCTTATTCGCGCCGTCTATAGCCGCCGCCTCATAAAGTTCAGTGGGGATGCCTTTAAGCCCCGCTAAAACCAGGATCATTACATAGGGAGTAAACTGCCATACATCCAGGATGATAAGAGAAGGAAGCGCGGTTTTGATCTCCCCCAAAAAATTCATCTTGGGAAGCCCCACCGCGGTCAAAACCGCGTTAAGTACGCCAAAACTGTAGTTATACATCAGCACCCAGGCTACCGACAGGGCGGCGCTGCAAATCAACATCGGCATCAGAGACACGGAACGCAATATTCCCGGGACAAAGCCGTCTTTATTAAGCAGCAGTGCCAAAAGTACACCGAAGATCATGGTAAACAAAACACCCCAAAAGGTATATACCAGGGTAACAAAAATTGAATTGAGAAATTGGCTATCCCTCAATAAATTTATATAATTGGCCGCCCCGATAAAGCGTCTGGCGGTTCCTGAAGCCATATTGTGTTTAAAGAACGAAAGATAAACAGTATACAACATAGGATAGACGGCAAAAACCAAAACCATAAGCCCGGCGGGGGTTATAAAAAACAACCCTATCCTGTGTTTTTTCCATAGCCGGTTTAAGGTATTCGTTTCTGCCGCCATTTCTTATGCTCCGTTCTTATTTATGATTAGGGTTTTAATTCACCGGAATCAATCAAAAATTGCCGCGCTTCTCGTACCGCGGCATCGAGGGCTTCTTTTATCCCCATGGTTCCCACGGCGGTCATATTCATATATTTATTCATGCTCGCGGAAATAGCCTCGGTCTGGGTAATCTGGGGCCATGTTTTTGCCTTATCGAACTGGCCTGATATGGCCCCCAATGAGGCGTACCGCGCCTGTAATTCGGGATCATTTAAGGTATCAATGTTGGTGGGGTTACAATCGCCGCCAGCCAGAATAACCTTTTTTTGAACCTCCGCGTCAGCCAGCCATTTTAGAAATTCCCAGGCCGCGTCTTTCTGGGTGGAACTCTTAAAAATAAGCGCGTAAGAACCCTTGGTAAGCACATTTTTACCAAACATGGGAGCAACCCGGCTTTTGCCGATAATATTGGACCGGTCCGGCTTGAAGTTGGCGTCAATGTACCGTGCGGGGTAATGGATAAACATGGCGGCCTCGCCGCTCAGATAGCCGGCGATCTCCTCGGAATAGTTCCAGCCGGTCGCGGCGGGATTAACAATTTTAGCATCCTTTAATTCCCGCATGAGGATAGTCAGGGCCTGAACGCCGATTTCATTGTTGAAAACAGGATTGTTGTCGGCGTCACAAATATCTCCCCCCAGGGAATAAACGGTATTCACAAAGGCTTCCGCTAAAATATTGTTACCATAACCCCGGGAAACCCCAAACTTCCCGTTCCCCGTAAGCCGGATGCCGTACTGTTCAAATTCATCCCAGTCGGCGGGGGGCTTATCGGGATCGAGCCCGGCGGCGCGGAACTGTTCTTCATTGTAATGAAAGAGGAAAGCGTCATAGCGGACAGGTATACCATAGTAATGCCCTTTGTAACTGATACCGTTGTCAACCATTTTGCTAATATCAAAATTATCCCGCTTAATAAAATCATCCAGAGGATAGAGGGCGTCGATATTAGCCAACTGGGGCAGGGTTCCGGCCTGCATAACCACATCATAAGCGCCGGTTCCCGCGGTCGCCTCCAGCAGCGCCTTCTGGGATATTTCGTTGTTGGGAGATTCGTCCATGTTGACCCTTAGATCCGGAAACAGCTTGATAAAATCGGTGGAAACCATATCCTTGATAACCGAGGTCTGATTCATCCCCGCCAGCCAGAGTACATTCAACTCGCCGGAAATTTTCGACGTACCGGATTCGGAAGAAGCGGCGGCATTTTCCTTCCTGGTACAACCCGCCAACAGTACCAATACCGCTAATACCGGAACCATTGCGCCGTAGATCATTTGTCTTTTCATTTATTCCTCCTCGTGGAATATAAAATAATTAGTTAAGAAAGCGGCGGACCGCTTCCATTGCTTTCATGGTGCCAACACATTCTTCTATCGTGGAACGAGGCTTAGGCCCCCCGCGCAGGGCGGAAAAGAACTCGTCCAACTCGACCTCAAATCCAAGGTAACTGAAAATGCCAGCGCCGATTCCATAGCCGTTACTGAGGTTCCAGGTAAGGCAGTCGCCGTCGTTTGCCAGCGGTTCGGCAAAACACCGATCCCTGCGGGGGCCGGTGCGGTTGTACCGGAGATCCCGCAGATTGTCCACCACCACATTCCCCCCGGTCGAGGCTATGTCCAGCCGTTCCATGGGATACGCCTCATTCAGCATACTGGCCGCTTGAATAGTACCGACAGCGCCGCTTTCAAGGGCGGTAAAATGAACCTCCCAAGCGCCGCTCTTTTCATCGATAATAGTACGCCGCGCTTGAATATCCGTAATTTCCCCCAGAAGATAACGGGCCAAATCAATATGGTGGATAATGTGATTAAAAATAAAATATTCATGGGAACCATAGGGATCGGCGTTAAATTTTGAGTAATACATGGAGATTCTGCCAAATTCAGGACGGCGTATAATTTCCCGGGCCATCGTATATGCGGTACAATAACGGCGGTTAAATCCTACCGCCGCTATTGTACCGCTGCGTTTTTGTAATTCCGCAAGCTCCTCCGCCTGACCCGAAGTCCGGCATGGGGTTTTTTCCACAAAAACAGGTATGCCCTCTTGAAGGCATAATTTCGCCGCCTCATAATGCATATCCGCGTTAACCACACACAATACCGCCCCGGGACGTTCCGTAAGAATCATTTCTCGGTAATCCTCGTATTGCTTTTCCACGGCGTAAAAACGGGCAAAAGCTTCCCGTCTTGCGGGATCGGTATCACATACCGCCGCCAACCGTACCGGCTGATTACGCAGCATTGGATACAGGGTGTTAAAGGTAAAACCGCCGCATCCGATAAGGACTGTTTTAACGGCCCCGGCATCATTATCTTTGCTGATCATAGCAACTATCCTCAATACTATCCTTTTCAGATAATACTAAAATGACTCTCCCCGCCCTGAAGGACGACGGACGGACCCGCCCGCGAATCATATTCTAATAATTAGAATATGATTTTAATATTATAAATCCGTTTATCTTGTTTTGTCAACCAAATTCTTTTAAAAAATTAGGATTTTATACATACCGTCCATGTACAGCCTCAAGATCAATCCTCCCGGACATATCCTCCGCTATTTCAACGTTTTGCCGTACCCTGGCGGCGCTGCGCATACCTGCCAGAACCACATCAACCAGGGGATTGGAAAACACAAACTGGATAAGAGCGCGGTTATAGTCAAAGGTATCATCGGGCCGGATCATCTTTATCCACCGCTGAAATGTACCTGATGTGGGGGCCCGCATGGCGGCAATGCCGAGTTGGTTTTTTTCCGCCTCGTAAAGGCTGCCAAAGGGGCGGCTTGGCTCATAGGGGTGCTGAAAAATAAAATTGTAACACAGTTGTACCTCATCGAAACGGCCGCTGTTCATAAGATCGTACAGTCCCCGGTTATTGTCTTCGCTGCTAAAACCGATAAACCGGATGAGCCCTTCTTTTTTCATTTTTTCCATCGCCTCCACCATCCCATGGGGCCCAAGCAGATCCCTGACATTCTCATCGGTATAACTGCTGCCGTGGATCTGGAGGAGGTCGATCCTGTCCCGGCGGAGCCGTTTAAGGCTTTCTTCCACCGAGCGGATTACCCCGTCATACCCAGTGGGACTACATTTAGTGGCAAGAAATATCTTGGGGGGTGCTGTTCCGCCCAAAACTTCACCAAACATGGATTCCGACGCGCCTTCGCCATATCCGGGGGCGGTATCAAAATAGGTAATCCCCAGTTCCAGGGCGGTTTCCAGAGCCTGGTATACCGACTTTTTCGATTCTTCGCTGCCGGGATCGTAGGAATGTAGATAATTCTTTAGTCCCGCCACGGCGCCGCCAAAGCCAAGACGGCTTACCCGGCAGCCTGTTTTGCCAAAAGTAACATATTCCATTATTAATATCCTCCGTGCCATATTCAGCCGAATAAGTTCCGGCGAAGATTTCATCCTTTTATCTTATCATATAATAAAAAGAATGTATACTAATAATTAAAATATATTTCCATGTTTTAACTTGATTGAACTATCATAGCCATGGTATACTCAGGGCCGGAGGGTAAGCGATGGCTAAATATTGGTACCAGGAAAATCTTCGTTTTTTACAGACCGTTTTACGGGAAGTTGATATTATCGACTATGACGCTAAAAAGACGGTGGCATATATGGAACAGACCAATGCTAATTGCCTTGTTATCAACGCCGGGGGGGTTATTGATTTTTTTGATAATCCCCTGGAAATGTCCAACCCCAACCGCTTTATGACAGGGGAAATTCTTCCCGGAATCTGCGGGGAAATTCACCGGGCAGGGAAACGGGTGATAGCCCGGATAGATTTTCGCGGAGTTGAACCCCGGCGGTATAATCTGCATCCCGACTGGTTTTCCCTGGATCAGGACGGCAATCCCCGGGTTGCCAGTTTTGGGGGGGCTAAGATTACCCGGCCCTGCTATCATTCCTATTATACCAATGAACACGGTGCAGCAATTTTACTTTTACAAAAAACTAAATCGTTCATACCGTACCTATTCCTAAAGTGATGGTAATTCTGCGGTTTTTCCCGTGGCGTAGGCAGGC
>JAISQR010000577.1 GCA_031274035.1 Treponema sp.
TTGCATGAATATGCAAAAAATCCCGATCAATGGGCATACTTTCGGAGTTTGCAAGGTATAAATATTCATAAATATGAATATTTATACTATTTTATGCGCGAAGCGCAACAAACTCCTAGCCCTGCTTGCGGCCAAAAATCCGCTTAAATAGATTACCGAAACCGCCTCTCTCGATGAATTCGCTCTTCTCAAGCCGTTCTACGATATGCTGAACACACTGACTTGCCTTACATCTGGGGTCTATGACCAGAAAAGGTTTCTGACGGAGAACCGCCTGGGATACCATATTGTCGTCATAGATAAAGCCCAGATACTCAACCTTGATATTCAGAAACTGTCCCGCGATGTTGATCATACGATCCGCAACCTGTTTCGCCTCAACAGCGGACTTTACCCGGTTAACCACGAGCTTAAGGCCTATATTGAGGTTCTCCATCTCGCTGGCGATAATCTTGATAATTCCAAAGGCATCGGTGATGGCCGTAGGTTCAGGCGTAGCGATGATGACCGCGTCATCCGCCGCCGCGATAAAGTCCAGAACATTGCTGGAAACCCCGGCGCTGGTATCTACAATAATAATATCAGCGCTGGACAGAGTATTGAGTTCATTGATAAAATTCTGGCGTTCATCTTCACTTAGATTGGCGATTTTAGAGAAACCTGAAGCCCCCGCGATGATGGATATGCCGTATTCGGTCTCCATTAGGATCTCTTTCAGCGTTTTTTGCCGCTTAATCACATGGTAAAGGTGAAATTTCGGGATAGTATTGAGCATAACATTCACATTGGCAAGCCCCAAATCCGCATCCATTACAACAACTTTTTTGCCAAGCCGGGCATAGGCAATAGCCATATTTATGGAAATATTGGTCTTTCCAACCCCCCCCTTACCGGATGTTACCGTAATTATACGGGTTTTCTTACTATCCTTAGGGGTGTTCTTTTTGTTCATTATTTCCCGTAATTTCTCTGCCTGATCTTCCATCATTATCCCCACTTATTTTTATCCGGAATATTCACCGGAAATAACGCATCGATCTTCTGCCGATCAACTCGAAAACCTTCAAGACAACCAAGAAAACGGACAATCTCCGCCTTTTGTATATCATTGGGAACGCCCTGTCCGTCGGTAATATAAGAAACGGATTTCCCCTTTTCCGCTAGTATGCTGATGATATTTCCAATCCGCACAGTTTCATCAAACTTCGTAATTACCACAGACTGATAATTAAATGGTTCAAACTGCTGCATTATCTCTTTCATGTCGCTTGTTTTTGTTGTAGCGGCCATAGCCAGATGCGTTTCCACAAATGAACCGCAGGCATCGAGTATCTCCTTCATTTCTCCCAGCTTTGAAGAATCGCGGGGGCTCCGTCCTATCGTATCTATAAGGAATATATCCGTTCCGTCAGATTTTAAATCTATTGTTTTTTTTAGCGCCAGATAATCATCTACAAAAAAAGTTTCCATATCCAGCAGATTACCGTATTTTTCAAGCTGAAGTTCGGCGCCTATACGGAATGCGTCTATGGTGATCAGAACTACCTTTGCCAGTCTTTTACCTTTGCTGTCAACACCAAAATTAGCCGCAAGTTTAGCAATCGTTGTCGTCTTCCCTACCCCCGTAGGTCCTATGAGCACGATGATCCGGGGCGGTTTAGGTTTCGCCTTTTCTTTATATATATGTATGCTCTCTCCTATCCATTCAAAGACCCTGGTTTGCACCTCGTCAAACTGCGCCAGAGCTTCAACGGTAAATTCTTTCCTGATACGTCCCAGGATATCCGCAATATAGCGTGGAGAAAAGTCATTCAGGCTGAGTAGTTCATGTATCTGACGTATGCTCGGATGCTCCTCGGTCTGAAGCCCCGCGGCATCTATCCGCTCACCCAGCTTCTTCACCTCTTGCAGCACCTGTATTATGGCGTCTCCTCTCTCTCCTTCACCCGCACGGCTTTCCTTCCCCTCTCCCGCCGCCGCGGCAAGTATCTTCCTTTTTTGCTCTTCCAGGTCGGGCAGTTTCATAGGAACCTGCCCAGGAGCCTTTGGAGGGCTTCCCCCGGCGGCCTCATTACCCTGCGCAACGGCATTACGACCGGGAACAGGAAACACCGCGTTTCCTGTTCCCGGCATGCGCCCCGCGATATTCTTAACAGAGTCGGGTATAATACCGGTTATTTCTACTCCGTCGCGGGGGAAGAGGCCGAAAATCCCTGTTCTTATAAGGATCTGTTTATGGAGCATAACCTGGATATCGGGGCCGTGTTTTCTCCGTGCCTTTTCCACACATTCCCGATAGGTATAACCTTGTTCGGTAAAATATTCCGTCATGCTATTTCCTTAATTATCTAATTTTATTACACCTACCGATTCTACCGTAATTTCCTGAACAAGCTCCTGAATTGAAAGTACAACCAAGTCCGGCAGATCCCTTTCTGCTGATGATTTTATAAGATAACGCGCGGCTTCCGAGCAGAGAATCACCGGGAAGTAACCCTTCTCCTGAACCGCCGCCATAGCCCTGGAAAGAGCCTTCATCCAGGCGCTCTGAAGTTCCGGCTTCATTGCCGAAACAATACCATAACTGGTTTCTACCCTGCTGTCAATTATCTTCTGTTCCAGGGTCTGATCCAGCATAAGGACATGCAGAACCCGGTTATCATCGGCAAACTGGTGGCAGAGCTGATTCCCCAGGGCCTGGCGCGCCTTCTCGGTAAGGAAGCGTATATCCCTGGAGATCGGCGCAAAGTCGGCAATAGCTTCCAGGATAGACACCATATTCCGAATAGAAACCCGTTCTTTAAGTAAGCCCTGTAAGACTTTCTGGACATCGCCCAGCGTTACCGCCTTCTGTATCTCTTCAACAACCGCGGGATAGTCCTTTTTGATCGTATCCAGGATAGCCTGGGTTTCCTGGCGGCCCAGTATCTCCGAGGCATGGCGCTTGATTATCTCCGTAAGGTGCGTAGCGATAATGCTTGGAGGGTCAACGACGGTGTATCCAGACCGTTCAGCCTGATCCCGTTTATCGGCGGACACCCACACGGCAGGAAGGCCAAAGGTCGGCTCCCTGGTCTTCTCCCCGGGCAGATCTTCCTTTACCTTGCCGGGATTGATACAGAGGTAGAAACCCATACGGAGTTTGCTCCGGCCTACGTCCACGCCCTTGATCTTAAAGCAATACTCCGAAGGCTCAAGAAGCATATTATCGATTATCCTGACTTTTGGTATAACAAGGCCCAGTTCCAATGCCGAGGTACGCCTTACCCCCTGAACCCGTTCCAAAAGTTCGGCGCCTTTGTCCTTATCTACCAGCGGGATCAGGGCATAGCCCAATTCCAGGGAAAGATTATCCTGGGGCAGTATGGGCGAAATATCTTCGATTTCTTCCCTTGTTTTCTTGGCGGATGCGGTCTTTGCAAGGTTTTCCTTAAAGCCGGCGGCTTCTCTCTGATGCTTCTTCCCCAGAAGGAAGGCATAGGTCCCAATCAACGCCGACATAGGGATAAGCACATACCAGGGAAAGCCCGGAAGCAGGGCAAAACCGGCAACCACGGCAGCACAGACCCAGTAAACTTTAGCGTCCTGGGAAAACTGCTTCGATATCTTTTCGCTTAAAACCCCCGGAGTAGCGGCGCGGGTAACCACTATGCCCATTGCGGTCGATACAAGCAACGCGGGGAGCTGGCTGAGAAGGCCGTCGCCTATAGAAAAACTGATATAGGTTCCAATGGCGGAAGCAGGCGCTTCCCCATGCAAGGCAACTCCGATGATAAAACCGCCAAGTATATTAATGATGGTGATAAATATCCCTACCTTGACATTCCCGGATATGAATTTGCTCGCTCCGTCCATAGACCCGTAAAAGTCGGATTCAAGTTGAAGCTCCTGCCTCCTCAGAGTAGATTCTTCTTCGGTAATGGCGCCGGAATTAACTTCAGCTTCAATGGCCATCTGCTTTCCCGGCATACCGTCCAAGGTAAAGCGGGCCGCCACTTCCGAAACACGGGTCGCGCCCTTGGTAATAACCACCACCTGTACGGCAATAATCACAATAAAGATGACAAAGCCCACCACCAGGCCCTCAGTACCGTTGGAACCTACAACAAAAGAAGAGAAGGCCCGTACCATGCGTCCGTCAAAGTCGCCGCCCTGGGTAAGGATAAGCCGGGTTGATGAAACATTGAGGGCAAGGCCGAACACCGTAACAGTAAGCAGCACCAGGGGGAAAAGGCTAAAATCCGTTGGTTTTTTAGTATACAGTACAATGAGGAGCACCAGCAGCGAGAATATCAGATTCATAGCCATAAGGGCATCCAATAAAACGGCGTTAAGCGGAATGATGAGCATAAGCACAATCACCACGGCCCCCAAAGGTATAAGGAGATCGGTGGGGAACTTGCCTGTAGAACTGCTATTGGCATTAGTACGCGCTATATCGGCCATAATTTTTTTTCCTTTATATTATAAAAAATATACATTTCAAATCCAATTGTCAGGACTCCGCGAACCGGAGGTTCGATGGGAGTTTGCAAAGGGCGTCATGCCCCAATATCCGCATCCCTTCTCTTTCGGCGTTCTTCGTTGATATTCATCACCGTACTTAGCATTGCCGCGACAACTTTATAGTAGGCTTCCGGTATATACTCCCCAATTTCAGCTTCCGCATACAGGGCCCGGGCAACGGCCTTATTCTCTATGATAGGGACCTCATTCTGAGCGGCAACCCGTTTGATCATCAATGCCAAGTTGTCCTCCCCCTTGGCGGTAACTATCGGGGCTTCCCATTGTTCCATGTGGTATTCCAGAACCACGGCGTAGTGTGTAGGATTAGTGATAACCACATCCGCACGGGGCACCACCCTGCGCAGCATATCCCTGGTCAAGAGGTCCCGCATACGCTGCCGCAGGCGGCTGCGCACATAGGGATCGCCGTCGTACTGTTTACGTTCCTCCTTGGCCTGTTCCCTTGTCATCTTGAGGGATTCCCGAAACTGCCAGCGCTGGAACATATAGTCCGGTATGGAGAGGACAAGGAGAAGCAGGGCGGAAATGATAAGCATACGCGCGGCAAGGGAGGCAACCGTTGTAATGCCGAACCAGAGGCCGGCCTTCTGGAGATTCGCCAGTTTTTCTATATCAAGCCTGATAAGAAAAAAAGCAACCCCGCCTATTATGGCCATTTTAATAATGGATTTAAAGAAGTTAAAAATACCGGCCGCTGAAAACAGGGTGCGCTGGAAATACCGCCCGAAATGGGGGACGACCCGGCTAAAATCCGGCACCAGGGGTTTGGTGGTAAAGAGAAAACCGGTCTGAATAATGTTCGCAAAGATCCCCGCAAACATTGCAACAACAACAACAGGCAGGGCAAGGCGGATAAAATAGATAAAGAAGACGCCTGTTGCCAGCCGGTCCTTTACCATATCCATCTCCGCCGCGCGGGTTAAAAAGAAGCGCAGCATTTCCACCGAGGTCCTCAGCATGGACGGTGCAAGAAACAGTATGGTCAAAGCCGGGAGCAGCAGTACCAACGCGCCGATTAGCTCCTGGCTCTTGGCAAGCCGGCCTTCCTCCCGCGCCTTCTGATAGGTAAATTCGGTAGGTTCTTCGGTCCGGCCCTCATCCTCCGCGGCAAACCATTGCAGATCCATCGCCGGGGCGGATGCTCCTCCATGAACTTGCCGCGCCTTGCGCTTAAAACCGTATAAAAATTCACAAGAGTGAACGCGAACCGCGCTCTCCCCCCTCCCAATTCTCTGTTTATTCATACGTTCCCCCCTGATCCAAGCCCTATCTGCTGTCCTATCTGGATATAGAGGTTTTCGATGACGGCAAAGGCCGTATCCACGACACGGCTAAAGGCTTCCACCATAAAAGGGAGCGTAGCAAAGATAAGGATAAAGGCAACGGTAATAGATATAGGAAAACCTTCGGAGAGGATGTTGATCTGGGGGGCGGCCTTAGAGATAAGGCCCGTGGAAAGCGAGATAAGGAACAAGGTGCCCAAGATAGGCATAGCAATGATGATAGCGTCCATAAACAGACGGGAAAGCCCCGCGAGCACCATAGCTATTACCACTTCCCTGCCTTCGATTAGGCTTATGACGCTTATCGACTGTAAGGAACGCTGAAAGCCCGTCAAAAACAGTTTCTGAAAACCCTCGACCGAAAGAAAGACCAACATGGCTACCAAATTGAGATACTGACCCATCAGGGGGTTTTCTATCTGGGACAGGGGATCGAAAGTCTCCGACGCGCCAAAGCCCATCTGGAGGGAAAAGAACTGGCCGGCGGTTGAAAACGCGGCAAAGATAAGGGTAAGAAAAAAGCCGATAATAATACCGATAAGGGCTTCTCCGATAAGAAGGAACGCAAAATCCAGATCAAAAGCCTCCCCTCCCTCAAGGGCCAGGGCCCAGCCCCGTACCGCCGGCAGGGAAGATCCCTCTGGGGCGCCAAGCGGCAATACGGCGAACGCCGCAAAGCCTGCCAGTGCGATCTTGGCGGTATGGGGTACCGCGTCGGAGGAGAGAAGAGGCGCCGTTTCTATCATGGCCAAAGCCCTTACCGCAATGAGGAGCAGTACCGGCGCGGCGCGCAGCATTTCATCAAGAATCCTTTCTTCAATCAATCTTACTCAACCTTTTAAAATAGCGCCGTATAAGCACCGTATGCGCCTTATCCCGCCATATCGGGGATCATCTGAAAAAGCCTTATAGTGTAATCCCCCAGGGAAGAAAACATCCATCCCCCTAAAAACGCCAGAACCAGAAGTATGACTATCACTTTTGGAACAAAGGTAAGGGTCTGCTCCTGTATTGATGTAGTAGCCTGGAGGATAGCTACAACAAGACCCACCACCAACGCCGAGATCAGCAGGGGAGAGGCCAGAAAGAGCACCTGCATGATCCCCCCGCGCAGAAGATTCGTTAAATCGCCTAGACTCATATAACCACCTACACAAAAGAACGGATCAGTTGATCCGTCAGAAGGCCCCAGCCGTCAACCAGTATAAACAGGATGAGCTTGAAGGGCATGGAGATCATCACCGGGGGCAGCATAATCATCCCCATAGACATAAGAGCGCTTGCGACCACCATGTCTATCACAATAAAAGGAATAAAGAGCAGTATCCCTATTTTAAAGGCAACGGTTAATTCATTAAGGATAAAAGCCGGAATAAGTACATAAGTCGGTACGTCCGCAAGGGTTTCCGGGCTGTCAAGACCGCGCATTGCCATAAAAAGACGGATATTATCAGGATTATTCCTCATTTGCCCGTACATAAATATCCTAAAAGGGCCCTCAGCTTCGGTAAAAGCCTCTTCAACAGACAGCGTACCTTCCTGCAACGGCCTAAAGGACCTCGTATAGACCTCTTCAAAGGTAGGCCACATGATAAAGATCGTCATAAAAAAGGAAATTCCAAGGATTACCTGATTGGGCGGCACCTGCTGAAGTGAAAGGGCTCTTTTGATAAAGTCCAGCACGATAGAAATACGGAGAAAACTTGTAAGCAGTATGATGATGCTGGGCGCAAGGGAAAGCACCGTAAGCAGCAGGAGCAGTTGAACGGAAAAGGCTACTTCCCTGCCGGATTCAGGGTTGCGTATTGCCAGATCGATAAAGGGAATCACCGGCTGGTCCGGCGGATCCGGAATGCGCATGGTTCCCGGCGTAGACATATCAGGAAAGGGGGCTGTCTGCGCCGCCAGCCGCTGAGGAAAAGTTACCGAGAGCATAGTTACCAGAACCGGAATAATCAACAACCCCGCTCTGAAGCCCCCCCGCGAACCAGTGAGCGGGCTCTTGGGTTGCTGTTCTGGTAAGGTATTTGACTCAGGGTACATACCCCGACCTGAAAAGTATTTTACAACTTGTTTTGTGGTGGTAAATTTTCCGGAGCAAGCGCAGACCAAAGGTCTGACAGAGTATGGACCACGCCTTCCAATCAAGCATTTTTTCATTGCTGCGGACCTCCGCGATCATGGCCGTCATTCAAGTCCCGAAGCCTTTCACGGCGCTGTCTCAGGGCATCCGTATTAAAACCGGATCGGGGCGGAACATTCCCTCCCCCAAACAGCTTTAAAAGGGCGGCAAAATCCAGCCTTTTGCCGGAACCTGCCTGGGCGCTTTTCCTAGAATCCTCCAAGATCATGGCGTCCAGGGTTTCTTTATCATCAATTTCCGAAATAAGGGAAACGCCGCCTTCGCCCGCCCCTACAAGCCAAGCTTTAGCCCCCACTAAAACAACAAGGATATAGCGGTTGGACCCTATATGAACGCTGGAAAGGACCCGCACAAAAGGATCCCGCCGCTCCTGGGGCCGCGACGAACGCTTTATAAAAAAGATAACGCCGTAAATTGCCGCCGCCGCAAGGCCCAGTACCAAAATGATCCGCAGTACGGTAAAGAAATCGCTTCCGCTTCCGGCAGGCAGCACGTCATCAACGCCGGAATTCTCCCCCAGAAACAGCGACCGTTCCACAGTTTGCCGTGGGTTAAGGGCCTGGTCTTCGCTTGCGGGAGAAGAGATAAACTCGGATGCGGACGCCTCCCCCTCCCCTGTCTGGGAATACAAATTAAAAAATCCGCCTAAAATTAACACAATGGCGGTCAATGTGATTAGTTTTGAGTTCAGTTTTTCCCCTCCCAAGTACGAACTGAGTATATATTTTATTACTATTCAGCCGAAGGCCAACGCCCCCGTAAAAATACAGGATATGTTTATAACATCCTGCGTATTACAAACCCCGCCCGCTTTGACGGCAGCCGCGGACACGAAGTGTCCGATTGCACTTGTAGATTTTTTGCATGAATATACAAAAAATCCGATTAACGAGGCTCCGCGAACCGCGAACCTTTGGTTCGATGGTTCGAGGGGAGTTTGCACGGTATAAATATTCATAATTATGAATATTTATACCGTTTTATGCGCAAAGCGCAACAAACTCCTAGCCCATATCACTCATTCTTTCCATAGGGGACACAATTTCAGTAACGCGCACCCCAAAGTTTTCATCAATGACGACAACTTCGCCCTTGGCTATCAATTTATGATTCACCAGGATGTCAACCGGTTCACCCGCGAGTTTATCCAATTCAATAATCGTACCCTCCCCCATTCCCAGGATTTCCTTGATGAGCTTACGGGTACGGCCCAACTCTACGGTCATCTCCATGTAGACATCCATGATAAGACCGATATTCCCCTGTTCCTGGGGGGTAGGGCGAGGTACAAGGTTAGGGAACTGTACCGACTGCACATTCGTAGGCTGCCCCATACCCTGCATACCCATATTCGGCATAGCGCCCATACCCATATTAGCAGACATCATACCGGACATATCGGGGGGAGGACTTGGACTTCTAGGCGCGGCAACAGGCGCCCCTCCGCCGCTCAATGCCTTGGCTATATCAGAAGATACACCCGCACCGTACACTTCCCAAACCTTGTATTTCTTGCCGTCAGAAAGGTCAAGACTGTAGAGCGCGCTTACAAAACTACCGCCGGGCAAAGCGGCAACCGCCTTGGGCACATTCGCCGCCTCGGGGCTCACCGAAGCTACCGACTTATTACCGGTCTTGTTGGTTAAGGCGGTTATCTCCGTACCTACAAGCTGAGAAACCACCTCGCCAATAACGGACATGGCCATCTCGTCCAGCGATATATTTTCTTCCTTGTTCATAACGCTGGCAAGGGCCTTGGCCGTATCTTCCCCCAGGACAAACACATGTTCCCCTGGAAAACCGGAAGTGAAATCGGCTTTTACAACCGTTACCATATCGGGTAATTGTTGAATCAACTCCTCTCTATTGGTAAAGCTAAGTTCCGGACTGGTAAGGGTAGAAGCAACGCCCGTCAGCATAGAAATATTGGAAGAAAGAGCGCCCACGGTTCCAGAAAGAAAATTTTGCAGCGCCTTGACTATTTCCCCCGATTCACCGGGCGGAACTACCGTTCCTGTAACAGCGCCCCCTGTCTCAAAAGCATTTGCACCTGACAACAGTGCGTCAATTTCATCTTGCGAAAGCGCAGCATCGCTCATTTTATCTCCTCCCCTTCTGACGCGAGCTCTTCAAACTCATCTTGCTCAAGCTCCGCTATTTTCTTAATGATCTGCACCGCCATTTTCTTACCTAAAATCCCCGGACGGCAGAGGAATTTCTTCTTGTTTCCAATATTAAGAGAATAAGGATCCCCTACCCTCGTATTGTAAAGCCGTACCACATCTCCCGGTTGTAATGCCAAAACATCACGCACCGGAACATTGATCTTGCCGATTTCAGCTACCACATTGACATCAACTGTCGCAAGTTTATCTTTAAGGACATTGAGATTCTCCGTAGTCGCCCCCCGCCGCACTGATGAATACCAGAACTGAGCGGATAGTTTGCTGATTATAGGTTCTATCGTCAAGTAGGGAATACAGAAATTCATCATCCCTTCCACTTCCCCTACTTTGGTTTCCAACGTTACAAGCACTACCATTTCGGTTGGGGGCACGATCTGGGCAAACTGCGGGTTGGTATCAATCTGCCCAAGACGGGGCCGCAGGTCAATAACCGTGGTCCAGGCTTCCCGCATATTCCCCAAGATACGGATAATAATACCTTCCATAACCGAAGTTTCTATGTCAGTAAGTTCATGCTGAACCTTGGCCCCCTCCCCTTTCCCGCCGAAAAGCCGGTCTATGATAGAAAAGGTAACCGCGGGGTCAATTTCAAGTATAGCATTCCCCTTCAGGGGGTCCATATTGATGATAGCCAGGGTTGTAGGCGTCGGTATAGATCGGATAAATTCTTCATAGGTAAGCTGATCGACCGACGCGACATGAACATGGATCATACTGCGGAGGCTTGCGGAGAGACTCGTCGTCGTAAGGCGGGCAAAAGTTTCGTGCATAATCTGAACCGTTCGTATCTGTTCTTTGGAGAATTTATCAGGCCGCTTAAAATCGTATATCTTGATCTTACGGGTATCCGTCGCAGTCTTAAAATCCTCTGGTTCCGAATCCCCGGCGTTAATTGCAGTTAGAAGCTGGTCTATTTCATCTTGGGACAGAACTTCGGTCATACCCTTTCTCCCATAGCCTTTAATACAGAGTTCCGCGCAACGCAAACTCCCCTCTGATTATTACCTTATTAAACCAATTTATCAAGCAACTCTTTAACAAATTTCACACTTTTAGAGATGCCCGTATAATTTGACGTTTTACCCCCTCATTCCGCTATATTTTACGAATACGGCAAAGAATAAAGACACCCCGCCGCTTTTTTCATTCAACTTTCATAACATCAAGCTGTCTAAAAAAAATACTCAGCGCCTTGGCCGGACTTAAAACATCCCTGTTGAGTTGCTCAATGATTTCCTTTTTTATTTCGGTTTCTTTTTCCGGCGTAAGCTGATCGGCAGTTTTGAGGCTGAAAAATTTCCGTACAAAGTCCTGAAGCTCAACAATTCTCGCCGTCAATTCTGTTGCGGTAGCGTTGTTTCTCTGATCGTACCCTATAACCATATCCACTACCACCGCGTGAGCATCCTTGGTACGGGTCCTTACAACCCCAATTGCATTAAACATAGCGTATTGCGGCCTTGTCCCCATATAAGGCGAATTTTCAGGCTTTAATTCCTGAGCAGCGCTGTTCTTATTCATAAGGGTAAACGTAATCACCGTAACCGTTACGATAAAAACCATTGCGCCAAGGCCGATAGCGACAAATTTTAGTAAATTCGGCAACAATGCTACCAGCCCTGACGCTTTCTTTGAAGAATTATCTAGTCCCCCAGCATCCTCATCACCAAGGTCCAGGTCTTCAGTATCTGACTCTGCCATGCCCAATTACCCCCATTAAATTCCCTACTATAATATAACATACAAAAAAATCTCTTTCCATAAAAATGTGAAAGGACGCATAAAACTCCTGCACCAGTGCATTTCAAAATCTTCTTAATTCTAAAATTCGCCCCAAACTAAAATAACAATTTCAAATAAAAACTACTATAAGCCTCTTAAAATTTCGGCATTGCCTGTTTTTATTTTAGTTTTTTATATAAATTCCGGCCTTTTTCGGCGCACGGCTCGGATTTCTATACCCTCCGCCTCAACTTGATCCGCTGAGTACCGCGCTTATAAATGACCGGGATCAAGGACAACAATATCCACCCGGCGGTTAAATTTACGGCCTTCCGGGTTTTCGTTTGTGGCAATGGGACTGTATTGGGAAAAACCCGCTACCTGAAAAAATTGCTCGTTAACCCCCAGGGTACTCAGATATTGAAGTACCGCAATGGAACGTTCACTGGAAAGGGTCCAGTTATTTCCCCAAGGGCCGTAGGGGTCCGCGGGGCGGTCGTCGGTATGGCCTTCAATCCTAAAACGCCTGTTTTGAAGATTGGAATTCGAATTTTCTATATCCGGATTCGGCGTCTCAAGGGAAACGAGGAGCGTAGCCACACGCAGAAGTATATCCCGCGATTCTTCAATATTGATGCGGGCGCTTGCCTCGTTGAAAAAGATATCCCCCGCAAGACTGATGACAAGACCGCGCTCATCGTGGCTTATCTTGACCTTATTTGAACGTATTTCCGGCTGGAAGAGGCTTACCGCCCTTTTAAGGGCATCACCGAGGGATTGACCGCGGGACATGGAAGGAAGCGACATAATGGTATTCCCCAGATCGGCGCTTGTACCGGCTGAAAGCGTGTTCCCGCCGGTATTACCGCCCATGCCTATATTGTTGAGTGCTGATATCATCTGCGCCATCTGAGCGGGGTCCACATCGGAAGCATTAAAAAGAGCGACAAAGAAACAGAGGAGGAGCGTTACCATATCCGAATAGGTAACAATCCATTCGCCCTTTGCTTCTTCCTGCTGCTTCTTCTTTCTTGCCATACAATTCCCTTAATCCTTCGTTATTTCCGATTCTACTGCCTTACGATCCTGCGGGTTAAGGTATGAAAGCAGTTTATTGGCCAAGGTACGCGGGTTATCCCCGCCCTGAATCGAAAGTATGCCCTCTATCATCATTTCCTTGACCTTGGCTTCCCTGGCGTCAAGGGTCTTTAGTTTTCCGCCCCAGGGTATCATAAGAATATTAGCGATGATAGCTCCATAGAGAGTAGTGATAAGGGCGACCGCCATATTCGGGCCCAAGGCGCTCTTGTCTTCCAGGTTTCTCAACATGGCTATAAGACCGATAACCGTACCCAACATTCCAAGGCCGGGCGCTAAAACACCCCACATACCGACAACGCCTATCTTTGCCGCATGGCGTTCCTGGAGCTGGTTTAGCTCGGTTTCCAGCAGGTTACGGATCACTTCCTGATCGATACCGTCTACCACAAGACGCAGACCCTTCTTCATAAACTCATCGTCCAGGTCTTCCAGTTCCTCCTCCAATGCCAAGAGGCCCTCACGGCGGGCCTTATCGGAAAAAGCCATGAGCTTGGTGATAATTCCCTGCTCATTAAAGTTGGGGACCTTAAAGGTAAGGCCCAGCGTTGTAAAAACTCCCACAGCATCAGACATACTGCTGAATATAAAGAGCGCGAAGTATGAACCGGCTACAACGATTAAGACAGAAGGGATATCTATATACGTTATAATACTGCCGCCGGAGGTAAAAATCCCCATGATGATCATACCAAATGCACCGGCTATCCCAATAATAGTTGCAAGATCCATAAACTATTCACTCCTCATTTTTAAACGCACCTATTTGCCTGCGGTATTCAACGATCCGCTCAATTATTTCCAGAACCCCTTCCTTAACCACCACTTTTTTTCCTGATAACATCAACAAGGTTGTATCAGGATGTATCTCTATTGATTCTATCTGATGAGGATTGATATAATATTCGGTTCCGTTCAACCGGCTTACTTTTATCATACTAATATCCATAAAACCGGAATACGGCGCCGCATCCCCGGCAAAGCCTAACAAAGAGAGCAGACACCGCTCAATTCCTCTCTATCCTGAATTTAACCTATAAAACTATAACCATTAGCGTTTCAGGGTCAATACTTCCTGCAAGAGCTGATCCGCTGTTTGTATGGTGCGCGAATTGGCCTGGAAACCGCGCTGGGTAACTATCATATCGGTAAACTCCCCCGCCATATCCACATTGGACATTTCAAGCGTACCGGAGATGATCTTACCCTTACCGGCAATCCCCGAAGGGCCGATATTCGCCGTACCGGAGTTGTTGGACACAACGAAAGTGCTGTCTCCCGCCTTCTCCAAACCGCCTTGATTGGGGAAACTTGCCATAGCGACCTGCCCTATGGTACGGCTTGTCCCGTTGGAATATACACCGGTGATAATTCCGCTTTGGTCAATCTTGTAATTGTCAAGATAACCCATCACATAGCCGTCCTGATTGACGGCCTTGGAGGAACTGGCCTCGGCAAACTGGGTAATGGAATTGATAAAACCGCCGACCGTCCCCAGATTAAGGGCAAATTCCTGACGTACCAAGCCGCCGTCTTCACCAGGCGTAGCGTTCTGTACATCGTAAGCGACATTCATAACGACATTACCTGTATCCGAAAGGTTGCCCTCACCGTCTTCCGCACTGAGGAGGGTGCCGTTATTGGAAAAATTCACCGTAAACGCGGCGATCCCTCCGGCCGCGGGGGCTTCCGCCCCAAGACCTATCGCGGTGTTGGTGGGGTTCTCATTTTCAGGATCAACCGAGACCGCCGCGTTCCAGGAATTGTTGGTCCCCGGTACACGGGTAAATTCAACCTGAAGCGTATGCTCATCCCCGAAGGAGTCGTAGACCTTTATCGAGGTATTCCAGGTTCCCTGACGGGTCTGAAGAGCGGTGGGGTTCTCAGGTATCTCGGGAATACGCTTGTCCAAGTTACAGGCAAAATTGACTATGGTCGTCGCCTTGGCAGGATCCTTTGAACCTACAGGGATGACAAGGTCCTCAACATCCCTTGATACATCCAGTACCTGAATGCCTTCTATATCCTGAGCCATCCAACCCTGCACACGGTATCCATTGGCAGGATTGACAAAGGTTCCCTCACTATCAACATTGAAGTCGCCGGCGCGGGTATAGAAAAATTTATTCCCATCCTTTAACACAAAAAAACCCGTGCCCTGGATGGCCAGATCCGACCCTACTCCGGTAGTCTGGAGGCTTCCCTGGAGATGGATAGTGTCAATCGACGCGATTGACATACCAAGACCTACTTCTTTGGGATTCACCCCCCCTAATTCATCGGTAGGCCTTGCGGCGCCCTGCAATTGCTGGTAGAGCAGGTCCTGGAAATTAACCCGTCCCTTTTTAAAACCCGTGGTGTTGATGTTGGCAATATTATTACCAATTACATCCATACGGGTTTGATGGTTCTGGAGCCCGGACACACCGGAAAACAATGATCGCATCATAGCGTTCTTTCCCCCTTAATTGCTTTATTCGAGGGGGTAATACCCCCGCCCCTCTGGGGCGGTTCAATTATTACCCCGGTAATGGCGGGGTATGGCCCCCAGTACAAAATGTAAAAAGTCAGTAGGACTTTTTCCTCTCGAACGACGATACCCCGCCGAACCGAAGGTTCGCGCTCTGTAGCGGGGTTCGTCATTCCTCATAAACCTTAGTAACCTGATCCCAATGGTAATACTCGCCATTTACCATTACCTGGGGGATACCCTCCCTGGTTACCGCCTTGACCGTTCCCTGAATTACCTCATCCCCTTCCACAAGCTCAACGGACTTACCAAGGGCGGCGGCGGCCTGACTGCCGGAAAGCATCTGGGCAAGCCTGGAAAAATCGTTGGCCATGGCGGTCATCTGATCCAGGGTTGAAAACTGGGCAAGCTGCGCAATAAATTCCTTATCCTCCATTGGAGCCGTCGGATCCTGATAGGAAAGTTGGGTAATAAGTATCTTTAAAAAATCATCCTTACCCATGCTCTGATTCGGCGCCTGCTTTCCCTCGTTTATTTTGCTGTTAAATTCCCGTACATCATCATACAGTTTGATCTTTTCCTGAGCGCTCAATACCGACTGAAGGGTCATATCCTCTTCTCCTCATTATCTAATATACAATTTTCCTAAAAAATACTTTTAGAAAATCTATTAAAAAGAACCCTGCCGATTTTCGGCATACGGCCCCCAAAAATCGTACAAATTTGCAAACTCCCATCGAACCGAACCACAGGTTCGCGGAACCCCGATAACCGGAATTTTTGCGCAAAGATGTACCAAAGGCACACTGAACAAAAATTCACCCCTAAGCCAACATATTGATTGCGGCCTGACCTACGGTGTACATACCTTTACTGCCCGAACCGTCTTCGGCCAAGCCGGAAGCAGCGTCATAGCGGGCGGCTATACGCAGGGAGGAAAGAAAATCCTGACCGCCGCGCTCCCCGCGGCCGTCGGAACCGTTCCCCGAAGCCAGCGACATATCGAGGCTGGCGCCGTCAAAACCGGCATCCTTAAAGGCTGCTTCCAGAACAGGAGCTTCCTGTTCAAAGGCCCTCAGCGCTTCCCTGCTTTCCACAATAATGTGTCCTATTATCTTGTTTTCGGACATTTCAAGACGTATCTTTACATTTCCCAGCGTTTCCGGCTTGAGGGTAAGCCGGATTAGACCGGAATCGCTGCCGCGCAGGATGATCGAAGCGTGCTTTACTATATCGGTAGAAAGACTCTGGTTAAGCTCCCGTGCAAGTAATTCCCCTAAACGGCCTTCCGCGGGCGCCGGCCCAGAGTTTCTCTCCAAACTTCCGTTAAGGGCTTCAGGACTCCGCAATTCCACGGAAATTTCCTGCTCGGACGACACCGGCACGGCGGTCTGAGGTTTCGCTTCCCGCGCAAGGTCCGTTACGGCAGTATCCCGCACATGGGGTTCCTTGGCATCGGATGGCGGGCGCTCACGCGGTTTTTTGACGGAGACCGTTTCGGCTTTTTGCACCTGATTCCCGGCCGGTTTATTTCTAAGCGTATTCTCCGCATTGTCTGTTCCCAAGGCCGAAAGGTTAGAGGCCGTTTCTTCCGGCACGGGGTAAATATCCGCCTCCGCGTTTTGGGCGGCGTTTTCTATCGGACGGGTTTCCTTTGAAGCCTTGGCGCTCTTTGCCTCTGCCGAAAGCTGAAAAACACCCCTTTCCCCATCTTCCATAGAAACTTTTAAGGAAGATTCCTGAAACTCCGCTTCCGCTTCAGGTTCAACAGGAATTTCATGCGCCTGTTGTACAGGGGGGGCTTTTTCACCCTTCAAAGAAACGGCCGCGGAGAAAATTTTTTCCGTCCGCTCCTTTTCTTCCAGTGCCTGCCCCGCGCCGCGCCCTTCCGAAAACCCCGCAGTATCCTTGGCATCTATCTTATCCCCTTTACCGGAAACCGCCTCCAAAAACACAGAATTTAAGTCCGTACCATCCTCTACGGCGGAAAAACTTTTCTTTTTCTCTTTAAAATTGGTTTTTTGAAGGCTTAGGCTGCTTTTTTTACCGTCCTCCATTGAAATTTTCCCTTCGCTCTTGGCCTCTTTGAAAAAATTTCCTTTAGAGTTACTCTTTAACCCTTCAAGAAGCCTTGAAAAAGCTCCGAGGGCGGATTTACCTTTACCCTTTTTAACCGGAATTACACCCGGCATCCCTTCCTGTAGAGAAGGGCCCTGGGTTTGTGTCTGAGAAGATACTTGAATCACCACCCGGCCTCCTTTTTAAACTTAGTATTCCGAAAGCCGGGTAAGCGCCTAGGAGTTTGTTGCGCTTCGCGTATAAAATGGTATAAATATTCATAAACATGAATATTTATACCTTACAAACTCCGAAAGCATGCCCATTGATCGGGATTTTTTGCATATTCATGCA